>NZ_JAELUD010000078.1:0-17617 GCF_016429185.1 Aquitalea sp. ASV11 | reverse complement strand
GGTGGGAATCACCGTGTCCAGCAGGGTGCGGATCAGCTGTTCCAGTTGCTGGAATACCCTGCCCAGCTGGAGGTGGTCGTAAGCGGGGATGTCGGTCAACTGCTGTTCCAGGGCAAAGGTGCTGAGCATGCCGGCCAGCCGCGTCAGGCAAAGATAGGCGGCATAGGGCGGGCAGCTGTCCAGCGCGGGCAGCATGCGCAGCTCCGGCCAGCTTTGCGCCAGGCTGTGCATCAGCCACAGCAGGCTGAGGTCGGACAGCAGATAGTCGGCGGCTTGCCGGGTGCGTTCACGGCGCTGTTGTTGCAGGCTGTGCTGCCTGGCCAGCAGCAGCTCGGCCAGCAATTGCAGGCGCTGTTGCAGCAAGGGGGAGGCACTGCAGCACAGCAAGGGCGGGATAAAGCCGGCGTCCTGCTCGAAACGGCCTTGTGCATTGCGTTGCAGCCGTGCCAGCGGCAGCTTGCTCATGCCATCCAGCGCTTCGCCGTCAAATTTCAGCAGCAGGTTGAGCTGTTCGACGGCCAGTTCGTCTTCCTGCTCGCCCATGTGGTCTGGCACCTGGGTAAACTGCTGCCGGTAGCGGCGCGGGGTTTCTTCCGGCCTCACCTCGCCCTGATGCAGGTTATTGCCCAGCGGGTTGAGCAGTGGCAGCGTCAACCACAGTGTCACGCTGTCGGTGGTGTGGCTGAGGGTATCCAGATGACGGGCCGCAGGCGGCTGACCGCTGATGCGGGTATCGAAGGCCGTTCCGTCGGGAAACCTGCCTGCCAGCTGTTGCAGCCGGACCTGGCCCTGTTCCAGAGCCAATGGGTCCAGCGCCAGCGTGCTCAAGCCCCAGGGAAAGGGGCTGGCCAGTGCCGCCAGTTGCTGTTGCTGCCAGGCGTGCTGTGCTTCTTGTTGCTGGAATAACTGTGGCAAGAGCAGGATGCCTTCATGCCATAGGGGTTTGTGAATGCGCAAGCTGGATATCCTTCACGTTGAGCGGGGTGTGCGGTTTGCCAGGTATGGCAGGGGCGTGGCCTGGCGTGCTGGTGCTTTCTGTTCGGCGGCCCCCAGCAACTGCAGGCGCACCGCATGGTCGGGCGTGAAATAACTGCCAAAGCGCACCAGGCCGCTTTGCTTGAGATGACAGATCAGCTCATAGCCCAGTACATCGTCTTGGGCATTGGCCAGCAGCTGGATGTCAATGTGGGCCAGGCGTGGCTCGTAGCGCAGCAAGGTGCTGGCAATGTGTTGCCGCAGCAGGTGCGCACTGGCCGGTAAGTGGCGGTAAATCATGGCGAGGTCAGGCAAGCCGTAATCCGGCAGGTGCTTGATTGCGCCTTGCCTGCTGTTGAGAATCACCCGGATGTTGTCCATCACGCTGAACAGGTGCTGGCTGTTTTCATCCCAGGCGTGCAGGCTGCTGCCGTCCTGAAAATTACCCAGCAACTTTTCGTAGAGCGACGGCCCGCTATGGCGCTGTCGAGTATTCATTTGCCACTCCTTGCTGGCACAGCGGGGGCACTGGCCGTTGCTGCAGGTGTTATGGTTTTCTGCGCTGACGGGGTGGCCGGTGTTTGCGGCTGCGGTGCGGCTGGCGGGTCCGGCGGGTGTGGCAGCCAGGTGATGAGGATCTGGTTATCCAGCAGTTCCAGACGGGCTGCTTTCTGGTTATCCAGCTCCTTGGCTGACATGCTGACGCGCCAGATAGCCGGTGGTACGGGCTGGCGGAATAGCGCCACCACGGCGATCTGGCTGGTGTTGGGTTCTACTGCCGCATTGAGGCTGACACTTGCGCCGGGGCGGAGCAGCAGGTCGTGGCGTGCCAGCATTTCATCGCCCAATGTCTCCCGGTCCTGGCTCAGCAGCTGTTCATAGCTGGCACGGGCAAAGGCCTTGCCGTCGCGCAGCTGATAGACCCGCACTACCACCGAGAGGGCATGCCCGCGCTCATCCGGATTGATGGCTTCGCGCGCGGTGAAGTCCAGTTTCAGTGTGGTCAGCTTGGGATAAAACACGGCCGAAACCATTTGCTGGCTACCGTTTTTCAGTGCTTGCCAGGCTCCGCAGCCGGTGAGGGGGAGCAGCAGGCAAAACAGAAGGGTAATGCGCAGGCGCATGCGGAAAGTCTCCGGCAAAAGGGTGGATAGGTCAGGCATGCAGCATTCCCAGAGGAATGTCGGCCAGCTGGCCGGGTGTGGCATTGGCTGGTGCTGGCAGATGGGCGGCGCGGCCCAGCCGGTGGCTGTGGCGGCTTAGCCGGGTGGCGGGCCAGGCGGCAGTGGGCAGGCTGGCAAACAAGGCCAGATCCCAGCGCAGGCCCAGATAGGCGCGCAGTACCTGGCACAGGTCGTCATGGGTTTGCTGCCCTGCTTGCAGGTGGCCAAGTTCGGCACTGTGTTGCAGGTGCAGGGTGAGTTTGACGGTGCGCTGCACGTCCCGCAGCCGTGCACCCAGTAACACCGTGCCGCGGTGCAGGCGGGTGCCCCGGCCTAGCCGCCCGGCGCCCAGCAGCACCTTGCGCGGGTAATGCGGCTGCACGCTGCCTGTCGTGTCGGGCAGCACATGTTGCACGGCAGCCAGCAGGCCATGTGCGGTGCGGGTGCGCTGACTGAGCGGGCCGAGCAAGGCCAGCCAGCGAGCAGGGCTCAGCCCGGTTTGCTGACCGGGCAAGGCGCGTCCCGCCAGACCCAGCAAGGCTTGCGACAGGCGGTCCTGTCCACCGGGGCGAAAGCCTGCCGGGTAGTGGTATTTGCGCCAGATGGCGTAATAGCGGGTGATGATGCGGTGATGGAACAGGTCGAGAAAGTCGGTGAGCGCTTCGTGGCCTTCGCGACGGGTGACCTGGTCGTTGCCGATGTGCTGCGGCAGCACGCCATCCACACCGGTCAGACCAAGAAAGCGGGTGTAGACCGCAGGGACGGGTTGCGGTGTATCGCTGTATGGCTCTGGCTGATAGTGCAGCTCGGACACCGGAAAGCCATAAGCCGGGTGTGAACGGAATCTGACGGGTTCTGTCGCGACACTGTCCGAGCCCGCCAGGGTGCAAGGCGGGTCGCTGGCCAGTTCCATCAGTTGGCAGAAGCGGTAGAAATTGAACTGGTCAGCCTGCGGCAGCATGGCCTGAATCAGAGGGGTGGGCGCTGACATGTGCGATCCTCCCACTGCATGGTGCGGCCGCTTGGCTGAACCAGTACCCGCAAGCGGGTAAACAGGTTCAGATCGGCATAGCTCGCGAGAAAATGATCCAGCAAAGTGGCAAACAGGTAGAGGTCGCCCTCGCCGGTAAAACCGGTCTGGTCCAGGGTGATGTCGATGGCGACACCCTGCATGACGCAGCCTTGCTCCACCTTGCGCACCAGTTGATGGGAGACATCGACAATGGCTTGCAGACGACGGCGGTTCAGTGGGTCGTCGGTCCAGTCGTACAGTGCCAGCGTGCCGCGCAGGGTTTCGGCATTCAGCAAGGACAGGTAGTTGCTGGCCAGATGGGACAGCACGCGCCACTGGAAGCGGTCTTCACGTGGCGGCTGGCAAGGCAGGCTGTAAGGCAGCAGATGATGGACTGCGGCAACGGCACTGCGATGTTGGCGCAGTATCACGCGCTGGGTCTGACGCAGGGCCTGGCGTGGCAGCATGCCATTGGTGCCGGTCAGTTTCAGCGACAGGGTTTCCGGTTCCAGCTCGGTTTGTTCCTGCCATTGATGGCCTCCCAGCATCAGCCAGCTATCGTAATGACCACTGGCGCTCTGGCGGCTATGAGTGTGGTAGTAGCGTTCCGGGGCTTCGTGGCGCAGCATGCCGCCGCGGTGGCGAAAGCTGCGAAACGGCAGGTAGTCATGACGTTGCCCGCTGTGGTGATCGAAGGCTTGCACGCTGTCGACCGAGAAGGTTTCGACATGATTGCCGTCGTGCAATACCGGAATGACCCGGTAGGCCTGCTGGCGATGATCGACATGAATCGGCTCGGCTTCCACCTCGAACAGATTGATGGCCGGCACGCAATGCAGCTGGAAGGCCTGCTGGTCGAACGGCAGCCCGGACGGGAAGCGGCTGGACAAATGGATTTCGATGTCAAAGCGGCCATGCGCAGGCAGTTGAGTGGCATCCAGTCCGCACAATTCGACAAACAGGAATTTCTCCCGGAAGGCAAAGTATTCCATCAGCAGCGGGTAGCCGCCGTGAGCCGTTGGCGGTCTGGGCCACAGGGTGTCGTCGCTGGCAAAGCCGCTTTGCCGGAGTGACAGTGCGGTACTGATCACCACATCCTCGCCGCTGGCTTTCAATACCAGCCTGACACCTGGCTGGGTCAGTGCGTGCAGCAGGGCAAAGGCGATGGGCGGGTCGGCGTTGAGAAACAGTGGCAGGGTGGATAGGTCCAGACTGTCGCGATTGGCCTGGGCTTCCAGTTCCAGCCCCATGCGAATCAGTTGGCTGCCATCATCGCCTTCTTCCAGTCTGGCCAGCTGCAGTTGCAGCGGCAGCAGTTGCAAGTCGCGGGTGGTGCGGTACTGGCACACGCTGACCGCTTCGCCAGGCGTGCTGCTCAGCAGACTGGTGCCGGCAGGCAGTTGCTCGGCTTGCTGCAGCACACCTTTGCTGGTGCGAAACGCCATCACCGTGAGTGCCGGAATCATGCGCAAGTAATGCGGCCACAGCAGGCCGACCAGGTTTTCGGTCAGCTCCGGTACATCGTCGTCGAGCTTTTGCTGCAACTTGCCCATCAGAAAGGCAAAGCCTTCCAGCAGGCGTTCGACCATGGGGTCGGGGTGGCCGACATTGTCCAGGTTCAGCAGGGCGGCCTGATCGGGATGGGCCTGGGCAAATGCCTTGCCGGCTTCGCGCAGGTAGCGCATTTCGGCTGCGTAGTAATGCAGGGTCTGGTCGTTCATGACTGGCAAGCCCGGTTCATTGGCTGGAGAGCAGCGCGGTGCGCAAGGGGTTGAGCAGGCTCATGTCCTGCTGCAGGCGTTGCATTTGTCCATGCAGGGTTTGCTTGTCGACATCCTTGCGTCGCCCGCGCTGGCGTAGCAGTTGCAGATGGCTGGCCTTGATGTCGAAGACCAGCTCCGGGTCCCAGCGGCAGATATCCTGGCTGCACAGCTCTTGTTCCAGGCCGCTGACAATGCCCAGTGCAATATCTGCCCGGCCACAGGACTCTGCCAGCTGGGCCGTCAACAGCAGTTGCTGCGCCTGTTGGCGCAGGCCCTGTGTGCGGGGCAGGGCTTGCAGCCAGCCCAGTGCGGCTTCCAGTCCCTGCTGTTCGGCCAGCAGCCGGGCTTGTTGTCCGATGTCCGTGAGATCGATGCTGGTGACGGAAATCAGCGGTGAGGCCAGCTCTTTGTCGCTGCCGCTGAGGTCGTAGACCACGGCCTGGCTGGCCAGCCATTCCAGTGTGTTGTCGTCGGCAAACGGGCTGCCATCGGCAAAGCATAATTGTTCGATACCGCACAGGCGGTGACGCATCAGCGCAATATCGCTGAGTGCGATGTCGCGCCAGTGCTGATGTGACTCACCCAACTGGCCCAGCGCCTGCCAGGCCAGGTATTGCAGGTCCAGCCAGAAGTGATTGGCGGCTTCCAGAAATGCTGAGTCGGCTTTTTCCAGCAGGGCATGCCATTGCTTTTGCAATAGCAGGCGGGTGAGTGTCTGGCGCAGTTCGGGCCGGGGCGCGGGCAGGCGGGTGCGCTGCTGGCCATCATGTGGCGGGGGCTGGGCAATGCTGTCCCAGCGCACGACGCGCGCCAGCCGAAAGGCGGCAAACGCGCCTTGCGGCTGCTGTCGCAGATAGCCGCACATGGCACGCAATTGTTCCAGCAGCATCTGATTGGACTCAATGACGTGCAGGCCTGCCTGATGACTGTCTTGCCCTGTTGTCGGTGGAGAAGTGGCGTCAAGCGGGCTGTCGCTGGCGGTGCTGGCCAGCATGCTGCGCAGTCCGGCCCAGGCATCGTCCAGCACGATGCCATGCTCTGCCCATTGCCCGGTCAGTGTGTTCAGATGTTGCTGCAGCGCCTGGCGTAGCGACTGGGCTGGCGCATCCAGGCTCTGCAGCCAGTCCAGCACCTTGCTGCTGCCAAGCCAGCCCAGAATGGCATTGCGGGCTGCCGGACGTGTCGGGTACAAGGCTTGGCCATAGTGCTGGGTGAGTGCGCAGAGCAATTCCAACCCCTGGTACAGGCCGTTCCAGCCATGCTGGCGCATCCAGGCATAAACCAGATATACCGCCGGGCGCAGGTCCTTGCCTTGTTGCAGCAGTACCCGGCAATCCTGTTCCAGTGCCACACAATCCAGCCCGCTCAGCCGTGACAGATTGTCCTTGAGTTGCAGGAAAACCTCATGCTGCCCGACGTCTTCACCGCAGGGCTTGTCTGCCTGGCACGGCTGTACCAGCAGGGCAAGGTCTGCTGAGGCCTCGGTCTGGGCAATGCCGGTGCTGTCCTGGCGAATCAGGCGCGTGAGCCAGTCTGGTTTCATGAAAGGTCCGGTTGATGGCAGTGGGAATGGCGGTGGGAAATGTCGCAATGGCATGGGCTTGCCCGGCACAAGACCGGGCAAGCCGGTGCGTGCTTAGCTGTTTTTTGCCTTGGGCATTTGCGATACCAGCGACAGGCTGATGTCCATGCCCTCCACCTGGAAGTGCGGCACGATGAACAGCTTGATCTTGAAGAAGCCCGGGTTATCGTCGATGTCCTCCACCACGACGCGTGCTTCGCGCAGCGGGTGGGATGCCTGCAGCTCGTCGGCCGGGTCGGTCATCTCGGTCACCAGATTCTTGATCCAGCTGTTGAGCTCCAGCTCCAGCACCCGGCGGTCCTTGGTGGTACCGATGTTTTCGCGCTGGATCAGCTTCAGGTAATGGGCAATGCGCGACAGCAGGAAGATGTAGGGCAGGCGGGCATTGATGCGACTGTTGGCGGTGGCTTCCCGGGTTTCGTAAAGCGCCGGTTTCTGTACCGAGTTGGCAGAGAAGAAGCAGGCGTAATCACGGTTCTTGTAGAAGGACAGCGGGGTGAAACCGAGGTTGGCGAATTCAAACTCGCGGGTTTCGGGAATCAGCACTTCGGTGGGAATCTTGATCTGGTTGCCGGTGCCCAGGTCGTACAGGTGGATGGGCAGGTCTTCCACCAGCCCGCCAGCTTGCGGACCGCGGATTTGTACGCACCAGCCATTGTGAATGAAGCTGCGCACCATGTTGGCGGCAAAGGCAAAGGAGGCATTGGCCCACAGGTAGCGCTGGTGGTCTGGTCCTTTTACCTGTTCGCAGTAGTTGAAGCTGCGTACCGGTACGGTGTCCGGCCCGTAGGGCAGGCGGGCCAGGAAGCGCGGCAGGGTAAGGCCGACATAGCGGGCATCGTCGGTATCGCGGAAGCTTTTCCACTTGATGTATTCGGCGCGGTCAAAATAGTTGGCCACATCCTGGATGGCGGCCACTTCTTCCATGCTGTCCTTGCCGAAAAAGGCGGCACCCACCGAGGCGATGAACGGCATGTGGGCAGCGGCGGATACCTTGGAGACATTGCGCAGCAGGGCAATGTCCTGCGGGCCGCGGTCGAATTCGTAGTCGGCGATGATGGCACCGATGGGTTCGCCACCGGGGGTATCGTATTCCTGGATGTAGGTGTGGCGGTACAGGCCGCTTTGAATCACTTCCGGGCTGTCGTCGAAGTCCTGGCGCAGGGCTTCCTTGGAGGCATCCAGCAATTCGATCTTGATGTTCTTGCGAAAATCGGTGCGGTCCACCAGAAATTTCAGGCCGCGCCAGGCCGATTCGGTGCGCTGGAAGTCCGGGTGATGCAGCACGGCATCCAGCTGGCGACTGATCTGGGCATCAATGCGGTCGATATGGTAGTCAAGCAGGCTCTTGTCCAGCCGGTCTACCTTGAGGGCGGATTCCTGCACCAGTTTGAGAAAGACATTGACGGCCACGGTGATGCGTTCATCAAGGCTGGCCTCGGACAGGGCATCCTGATTGCGGAAGACTTCCACTGCGGGTGCGTGGCTGACCGGGGTCAGGTTGATGCGACTGCACAGTGCACCGTACACGCCGCCATCTGTCGCGGTGTCGACATCCAGTACCGCGCTGTTGCTGGGCTGGCTGGTATTTTCCATGTGTTTTCCTTGGGTGATCCGTAGTGGTCAGGCTTGGGGGGCATCCAGTGGGGCGATGTGTTCCAGCTCGGCGCGCAGGCTGCGGGACAGCTGCTCGTCTTTCATGATTTTTTCCAGCTCGCGCCGGAAGGCTGCGTTGTCCAGCAGATTGGATTTCAGGTCGCGCAGCAGATTGCGCATGGCCAGCAAGGCGGCCAGTTCGGGAATCTGGCGCACTACCTGCTCGGGGTGAAAGTCACGCAGGCTGTTGAAGTCCAGCGTGACTGGCAGTTCCGACCCATCACCCGCCAGGGTGTTTTCCACACCCAGACGCAGGGTGGGGTGGTAGTCGGCCAGCACGGAATCGAAGTTGTTCTTGTCGATGCGATGTCTGGTTTTTTCGGCCAGAGGGGTGCCATCGTCGCGTTGGCTGAAGTCGCCCAGCACCAACAGCTTGAGCGGGAGCTCCAGCTTTTTGCGGGCACCGCCGGTGTGCAGGTCGAGCGTGATATTGACGCGTGCGGGAGGGACTTCTTTCTGGAAACTGTCAGCCATGGTTGCTTGCTCCGTAGTGGTGTGCTGCAGGTAGCGCAGCCATTCTGTGTGCTGTACTTTCTGCAAGTTTTTGATGTTTAAAGATTTTTATTGTTTCAAAAACCATATTGCATGGTGTTTTTTCATTCAATAGTCATTTGTTGTGTTCTGAAAATGCGGATTGGGTTGAGGCAAAAATCCATCTGATGACGGAAGAATGAGAGGGACGACTCAGAGAATGACTAATGCCTTAAGCGGAGCCTGAGGGAATGAGCAGGCTGCCGGGAGGCGTGGTGATGCCGATGGGTATGCATGCCTCGGCTATTGCCGGGTAATCTGACTCGATCGGCTTTGCTGGAGGTCGGGGTGATTGCCGTGCTGCTGTTGCGGCTGGTGATGTGGATGGTCAACCGTTTGTGCGGCGGGCATCAGGCAGGCAGCGTCTGGCGCTGAAAGCAGCAATGTTCAGGTTTGAGCACGAGATGGCCCCTGACGGGGCCATCAGGTGGTGCAGGGCAGACGGGTCAGTAACTCAGGCCGGGGATGGCGTAGTCGCGCAGGCGGTAATAGAGCATGCCGGCAGCCTGCAAGGGCACACGCAGCAGCGGCCCGCCGGGGAAGGCCGGGTTGGACAGGCGCATGAAGTGCTGCAGCAGATGCTCGTCGCCCAGAATGGCATTGGCCAGTACCCGTCCGGCTGCGCAGGTGGGCACCACGCCATGGCCAGAGAAACCCTGTGCCCAGTACACATTCCCCTTGCGACCGAAGTCCGGGGTGCGTGGCACCGTGATGTCGATATGGCCGCCCCAGGTGTGGGTGATGCGGTAAGGGGCCAGTTGCGGAAACACCCGCAGCAGGTCGGCACGCATGCTGGCGGTAAGATTGGCCGGTGTGCGACCGGAGTAGGTGCATTTGCCGCCGAACAGCAGGCTGCGATCCGCTGTCAGGCGGAAGTAATCCAGGATGAACTGGTTGTCCGACACCGCCATATTGCTGGGCAGCAGTTGCTGGGCAACTTCTTCCGGCAAGGGTTCGGTGGCAATCATATAGGTGCCGACCGGCATCACTTTGGCGGCCAGTGTCGGGTCCAGCCGGTCGATATAGGCATTGGTGGCCAGCACCAGCTTGCGGCAGCGGATACGCCCCTGCGGCGTGTGTACCACGCAGCCATCGCCCTGCGTGGTATAGGAGAGGGCGCGGGTTAGCTCGAAGATTCTCACCCCCTTTTCCTCGGCGGCGCGGGCCAGTCCCAGAATGTATTTGAGTGGATGGAAATGGCCGCCTTCGTGGTCAATCAGCCCGGCGACATAGCGTTCCGAGCCAACATGTTGCGGCAGGTCCTTGCGTGGCACGAACTCCAGCGCTTCATAGCCATAATGCCGTGCCGCATGTTCCTGCCACTCCGACAGCAGCCTGATGCGCTGCCATAGCACCGATGTCCACAAATGGCCTTCTGCCAGTTCGCAGTCGATGTGGTGATGGCTGATCTTGTGACGGATGTCGGCGGCGGCACTGCGCAGCAGCTGCCAGATTTCCTGCGCTGCTTCCAGCCCCAGCGCGGCTTCAATCGGGGGCATATCACAGGAAAACCCCAGGATGATCTGCCCGCCATTACGTCCGCTTGCCGCCCAGCCCACCCGGCTGGCCTCGATCACGGCTACATTGACGCCGGCATCGGCCAGATTGTGTGCGGTATACAGGCCAGTAAAGCCCGCGCCCACCACCAGTACATCCACATCCATATCCTGGGTCAGCGCCGGGCGCTCGATTTGCTGGGCGGTGCTGGTGGCGGCATACCAGCTGGGCGGATAGTGGCGGGCGGATTCAAACATGGTGTCTCCTTGCTGTGATTGACGGCCGCGCTTCAGGCGCTGACGGTGTATGCCCAT
Organism: Aquitalea sp. ASV11; assembly: GCF_016429185.1. Lineage (NCBI taxonomy): Bacteria > Pseudomonadati > Pseudomonadota > Betaproteobacteria > Neisseriales > Chromobacteriaceae > Aquitalea > Aquitalea sp. ASV11. The sequence goes on along the minus strand of NZ_JAELUD010000078.1, from coordinate 7,124 downwards.
ACCACCTGGGATTCTTCATGACCGGGGTTGCAATAGCGGTGTGGCCGGCTGCTGTTGAAGCTGAAGCTGTCGCCCGCTGCCAGCAGGTGGCATTGTTCGTCCACCCATAGCTCCAGGCTGCCGCACAGCACCATGCCACCCTGATCGCCGCCATGGCTGAGGGTTTGCGGGCCGGAACTGGCACCGGGGGCAAAGCGGGTGAGCATCAGTTGCAAGCCACCGGCAAAGCCGGGCGAGAGCAGGGCGTCACTGACGCCTTCGGCGTAGTGCAGTACCGGGCGATGTGCCTGGCGTACCACCAGCCCGCGCTCATGCGCCGGGGCCTGGCAGAAGAACACGCCATAGGGCACGGCCAGGGCGGTGGCCAGCTTGTTGAGGTCGGATACGCTGGGCTGGCTTTTGCCGCGCTCCAGCTGGGAGAGAAAGCCGATGGAGCGGCCGGTGGCGCTGCTCAATTGCTGCAAGGACAGTTTGCGCAGCTTGCGCAACTGGCGGATTTGTTCACCCAGCCAGGCCGGGTCGGGCTGGCTGCTGTCCTTGAGTGGGGTATCTGTGATTGCTGTCATGCCTGCCAGCATACGCAGACAGATTGAAGTTTGGTGAAAAAAATGAATTAAATTTTCACAATGTAAAAATTGTTGTTGTATTTTTTCAGCAAGACCAATGGCGCTGGCAGAGGCATTGGCTCACGAAATACCGCTCGCTGGGCTTGCCGAGTTCAGCCGCCCGCACGTTTTACCGTGAAGCCCTGCTTTTGCAGAGTGCTGATGACAGTGGCGACATGATCTCCCTGGATTTCGATGCAGCCATCCTTCACCGTCCCGCCGCTGCCGCAGGCGTTTTTCAGCTGCTTGCCCAAGGCACTCAGGCCGGCAGCATCGCGCAGCACGCCTTTTACCACGGTGACGGTCTTGCCGCCACGGCCCTTGTTTTCCCGGCTGACACGCACGATGCCATCACCACTGGGCAGGGTGGATTGCTGGCAGATACAGGCATCAAGCGGCTGGCGGCAGCCGGGGCACATGCGGCCATGTTCGGTGGAGTAAACCAGGCCGCCGGAAGAAGATTTCGATTTCATGGGTAAGTGCAGGCTGACAGGGCAGCCGGCAGTCTAGCGCCAAACCGGCTGCAAGACGATGGCTATGCACAGGGCAGTGCAGCCAGCATGGGCCGCAAGGTGGAAAAAGCACAATGTGCGATACGGCGCAGCAGGGTCTCCACCGGTACGGACAAGCACGTGGTACTGCGGTCGGCGGTGATGGATGTCGACCATGCGGCGTGCTGATCAGGCGTAGGTATTGATGCGGCCATCCGGTGTGGTTGGCACCTCCGGGGTCGTGGGCACTGCGGCTGGTGTTGCCGTGCCGGGGGCGGGGCTGCCAGCCGTTGTCGCCGGGGTCAGTGGCGGATAGGTGACTGGCTGTGGCGTGGTGACGGTAATCATGCGGGGTAACCTGACGGTGTAAAACAGCTAACCATGCAGAGGGTCTGGCGTGCCAGCAAGCCTTTGCTGCCGACTTTTGCCTTTATTTACCCGGTGCAGACCGGTCCGGCAGTCGATGAGACAAAAAAATTGCCAACCCGCAACGGGGTTGGCCTGAGAGTAAAGCCGAGAGAAACAACGGAACAAGAGACAGCCCGGCACCAGAGCTGGTATGGCTGTCATTGTCGCTGCTGTCTGTGACAGTGGCTTGACGCGGCGATGAAAAAACGGCGACACCGCAACAGCCGGGTCAGGGCTTGGTTGGTGCGTCCTGTTCCTGCAGTTGCTGCAGTTCTGCCCGGCTGATGTCCAGCCCCAGCATGGCGGTGAGGGTGATGAACAGGCCGCCGAACATATCGGGAGCCATATTCACCAGTTTGGCGCGTGCCTCGTCCACACTGAGCGGGCACTTGCTCGCAAGCAGTTCGGCCACCGCCTGCCGCATGGTCGGGGGCCGGGTGAGCTGTCTGCCGTGCTCGTCCATGCTGTTGCTGGGGAGTTGCAGGGTCCGGTCGTCGAAACGGGTGTAGCTCAGGTCAAAGCCATACGGAAACAGCGGCTGTATCTGGCGCTTGTCTTAATAGTGGTAGCTGACGAACAAGCCTTCGCCATACAGGTGGCGGCCATTTTCGCCGGGCTAGTGCAGATAGGCCGGGGTTTCGTATTGGGCAGGGTGTTGGTGAGCTTGCCGCTGGGGGTGTGATGGTCAGACAGCGCGATGGTGGCATGGCCGATGTCCTGACCGACAAAGAAACATTCTGGAAACGTCGGGTTTTATGGCGGAATTTTCAAAACGCAGGACAAAAAAATAGCCAACCCGCAATGGAGTTGGCCCGAGAGGGTAATCGTCAGGCGGGCGGCAGGTCTGCGCTGCCGGCCCGCTCAAGGCTTACTGTGCCAGCGGTTTTTTCAGTACGCGCAGCATCACGGCGGTCAGCACCGTACCCACCACCAGTGCCACCAGGTAGGAACCCAGATTGGTCACCGCGTTGGGGATGGGCAGCACGAACACGCCACCGTGCGGTACTTTCAGTTCCACGCCCATGGCCATGGAGATGGCACCGGTCACGGCCGAGCCCACCATCAGCGACGGAATCACGCGCAGCGGGTCGCGGGCGGCAAACGGAATGGCACCTTCACTGATGAAGGAAATACCCAGCACGCCAGCGGCCTTGCCTGCTTCGCGTTCGTCGGCGGTAAAGCGGTCGGCGAACAGCTTGGTGGCCAGGGCAATGCCCAGCGGCGGGGTCATGCCGGCAGCCATGACGGCTGCCATCGGGGTGTAGACCTGGCTGGCAATCAGGCCGGTGGCAAAGGCATAGGCTGCCTTGTTCACCGGGCCGCCCATGTCAAAGGCCATCATCGCGCCAAGAATGGCACCCAGCAGCAAGGCGCTACTGCCCTGCATGCTCTTGAGCGCATCGGTCAGCATGGCCAGCAGGCCGGCTACCGGGGTGCCGATGACGTAGATCATCAACAGGCCCACCAGCAGGGAACCCAGTACCGGCAAGATCAGCACCGGCTTCAGGCCATCCAGGTTACGACCCAGCTGGATTTTCTTGTTGAGGAAATCAGTGCCGTAACCGGCAATGAAACCGGCGGCAATGCCACCCAGAAAACCAGAACCGAGGCTGGCGGCCAGCATGCCACCCACCATGCCGGGGGCAATGCCCGGACGGTTGGCGATGGAGTAGGAAATGTAACCGGCCAGAATCGGCACCATCAGCGCAAAGGCGGATTTGGCACCAATCTGGAACAAGGCCCAGGCCAGCGTGCCCTTGTGCGCGTCGTCAAAGGCGTAAATGCCGCCCAGGGCAAAAGCCAGCGCAATCATGATGCCGCCCGCAGTGACAAAGGGCAGCATGAAGGACACACCGGTCATCAGGTGTTTGTAAGCGCCGCTGCGCTGCTCGCTCTGGGTGCTGCTGGTGGAAGCGGCACTGGCGGCCGTCTGGCTGCTGGCTGCCTGGCTGGCACCGTGCGGCTGGGCTTCGGCAATGGCGCGGCGCACCAGGTTTTCACCATCGTTGATGGCCGGTTTGGTGCCGCTGGAGAACAAACGCTTGCCGACAAAGCGCGACAGGTCCACCTGGGTGTCGGCGGCAATGATCACCACATCGGCCAGACGGATTTCATCTGCCGTCAGCGTGTCTTGTGCACCGACCGAACCCTGGGTTTCCACGCGGATGCTGTGGCCCAGTTTCTGCGCAGCCTGGCTCAGGCCTTCGGCCGCCATGAAGGTGTGGGCAATGCCGGTGGGGCAGGAGGTGATGCCGACAATGCGCAGCGCGCTGCTGGCAGTCTGGGCGTTCAGGCTGGCCTTGAGCTGGCCTTCGGCATCGGCCAGCACCGCTTCCAGCGAGCTGAGCAGGGTGTGGCTGTTGGCAAAGCGCACGTCTTGTGCCGCGATTTCGCCAATCAGCAGCACGGCATCGGCGTCGGCAATGGCGCTGGCGCTCAGCGGCTGTTGCACGCCTTGTGCGGTGTGGATTTCTACATCGATCTTGTGTTTCAGCCGGGTAGCCGCCTGGCGCAGCGCTTCGCCAGCCAGCATGGACTGGGTGCTGCGATCGGGAGCTGCAATCACTGCCAGCAGGTTTGCCATTGTCTATCTCCTAGTTTTATCTGCCTGTTGTTGTTGCTTTGCTGATGATCTGCTGCGTGGCGGGGATGGGTGAGCGTTGCCCGCCCGCAGCATGATGGTTTAGAGCCGCTGCCAAACAACCTGATGCGGCGTCGTACTGCTTGTACTGCCTGCGTCGGCGCGCCTTGGCTCAGGAACGCTGCGCTACGTTGTTAACCGCTCTTACTGCAAGTGCTGCACTTCCACTTGCCGTGCCAGTTGTTCCACCTGGCCGCGTTCCGGCAGGTGCGGGCCGATGCGCGCCAGCTTGGCGGTGGCAAAGGCCACGGCCAGCCGGGCGCGGTCTTCACCGGCCAGGCGCTGGTGGCGGGCGGCGCTGAGGCCGGCCACCAGTGCATCACCGGCACCCACGGTGCTCAGCGGGTTCTGTACCGGCAGGCGGGCCAGCAAGGCCGGGCCGTCGTCCAGCACAAACAGCGCGCCTTCTTCACCCAGCGATACCACTACCTCGGCCACACCGGCCTGTTGCAACTGGCGGGCGCAGGCCAGCACGTCTTGCAGGGTGGGCAGCGCACGGCCAGCCCACTGTTCCAGTTCGTGGCGGTTGGGCTTGATGCAGTCGGGCAGGCTGGCACGTGGCGCGGCCAGTGCGGCGGCCAGTGCGGCACCGCTGCTGTCCAGCAACACATGCGCGCCCCATTGGCGCAGCTTGCCGATCAGTACCGGCAGCCGTTCCGGCTCCAGTCCTTGCGGCAGGCTGCCGGCCAGCACGATCTGGCTGCCCGGATTGACGTCTGCCGCCAGCAGGGTCAGCAGGCGTTCCCATTGCACCTCGCCTACGGTCAGGCCCGGCAGGTTGATGTCGGTGGTGCTGGCATTGGCCTGATCGGACAGTTTGATGTTGACGCGGGTGTCACCCGGCACGCGGATGAAGCGGTCGGCAATCCCTTTGTCCTTGAACAGCGCCTCAAACGCTTCGCTGTTATTGCGTCCCAGCAGGCCGGTGGCCAGCACCGGCAAGCCCCAGTCGGCCAGACAGCTGGCTACGTTCACGCCCTTGCCTCCGGCATTGCTGGTGCTGGACAGCGCCAGATTGACGCTACCGGGCTGAAAATCCTGCACGCACACCGTCTGGTCGATGGCCGGGTTCAGGGTGATGGTGATCAGCGGGCCATTCATGACAGCAGGCTCTGCAGGGCGCGTACTTCTTCGGCGCTATCGCAATCCAGAGCCTGCTGCGCCAGGTCGGCCAGCTTGGCAAAGTCGCTGCCACGCAGGCGGGCCTTGACGCTGGCGATGTCACGCGGGCTCATCGACAGTTCGTTCACGCCCAGACCGGTAAGCAGGGCGGCACCGAACGGGTCGCCGGCAATGCCACCGCACACTCCCACCCAGCGGCCATGCTGGGCGGCACCTTGTACGGTCTGGTGGATCAGGCGCAGTACTGCCGGGTGCAGGCTGTCGGCCTCGGCGGCCAGTTCCGGGTGCTGACGGTCGATGGCCAGTGCGTACTGGGTGAGGTCGTTGGTGCCGATGGAGAAGAAGTCCACATGCTCGGCCAGCTTGTCGGCCAGCGTGGCGGCGGCGGGTACTTCCACCATGATGCCGATCGGCACCACCGGGGCGTTCAGCTCGCGGCGGATGCCTTCACACAGGCCCTTCAGGCGGGTGATTTCCTTCAGCGAGGTAATCATCGGGAACATGATGGACAGCGGCTGGCCACCACGGGCGGCGCGGTACAGCGCACGCAGCTGCGGTTCCAGCAGGTCGCGGCGGCGCAGCAGCAGACGGGCACCACGCATGCCGAGGAAGGGGTTTTCCTCGTGCGGCAGGTTGAGGTAGGGCACTTGCTTGTCGCCGCCGATATCCAGCGTGCGCACGATCAGCGGACGGCCTTCCAGTGCCTGCAGCATGGCCTGGTAGGTAGCGAACTGTTCTTCTTCGTCCGGGCTGTCGTCACGTTCCAGGAACAGGAATTCGGTACGCATCAGGCCCACGCCTTCGGCACCGGCGGCAATGGCGGCGGCCACCTGGTCCGGGCGGTTGACGTTGGCGGCCACTTCCACGCTGTGGCCGTCACGGGTCTGGGCCGGCAGGCTGCGTTCGGCTTCCTCGCGCTCCTTGCGCAGCTGCTGTTGTGCCATCCAGTCGCGGGCGGATTTCAGGTCGGCTTCGCCCGGGTTCAGATAGAGGCGGCCAGCCTGGCCATCCAGAATGGCCGCCGTGCCATTGGCCACGCCAAGCAGGCCGGGGCCACCGGCTACCAGCGCGGGCAGGCCGAGGGTACGGGCCAGAATGGCGGTATGGGAAGTCGGGCCGCCCTGGGCGGTGGCCAGACCAATCACCTTGTTGGTATCCAGCCCGGCGGTGTCGGACGGCGACAGATCGCTGGCCAGCAGAATGCAGTTATCCGGCAGGTCGGACAGGGTGGTGGCTTGCAGGCTGGGGTCGATCTTGCCCAGCACGCGGCGGCCCACATCGCGCAGGTCGGCAGCACGGGCGGCCAGCAGCTGGTTGCCAAGGGCTGCCAGACGGTCGGCCAGTCGCTCCACCGCCTGATGCCAGGACCAGGCCACGCCGTGGCCTTCCACCATCAGCTGGCAGGACAGGGTGATCAGGTCGGTATCGCTCAGCAGTTCGGCCTGGGCCTTGAAAATGGCGGCTTCGGCATTACCCAGGCGCTGGGCGGTGTCTTCGGCCAGCTTGGCCAGTTCGGCGCGGGTATCTGCCAGTGCGGCATGCAGTTTGTCACCGGCTTCGGCCAGGGCCAGCGGGTGATCGGGAATGGCGGGCAGGCCGTGGGTCAGCACATGCACCTGACCGATGGCCAGGCCGGGGCTGGCGCTGATGCCGGCCACTTCCAGCGGGTGGCCCGGCGGCTGCCAGTTGTTTTCGCTACGCTGGGCCTGGGCTTTTTGCGCGGCCAGTGCGGCGTCGGTTTGTTCCTGCGCGGTCAGGCGGGTCATCACCCCTTGCAGGGCTTGCAGCAGGGCGGCGGCATCGCTGCCTTCGGCGGATACCACCAGCCGGTCACCGCGTTGCAGGCCCAGTTGCAGC
>NZ_JAELUD010000077.1:0-17918 GCF_016429185.1 Aquitalea sp. ASV11 | reverse complement strand
GGCCTGAGCTATCAGGAGCGCATTACCGGGGAAACCCACCATGTGGCGCTGGAAGGCATTTTTGTGCAGATCGGCCTGCTGCCCAATACCGACTGGCTGAAAGGCAGCGTTGCCCTGTCGCCGCGCGGTGAAATCGAAGTGGATGCCAAGGGCCAGACTTCGGCCGAAGGCGTGTTTGCTGCCGGTGATGCCACCACGGCACCGTACAAGCAGATCATCATCGCCATGGGCGAAGGCGCCAAGGCCAGCCTGTCCGCCTTTGACTACCTGATCCGCAGCTAAACCCTGCCGCCATCAAGCAACAATCCCCTTGTGTCCGTTATGGATGCAAGGGGATTTTTCATCTGCCACGGCTGAACCGCGTATGTCTTGCTGCCGCCTGGCGCGGCTAGCAAGAGCGTTGCGTCCCTAGGGTAAGGCGCGCGCGCCGACGCCGACAGCACAAGGGTACGGCAAGGAGGCGCAACACAGCAGCAGGTTTGGCGCTTAGTGGTGGTGTGCCTCGCCCGGCTCGGTCACCTGCAGCACTGCGGCCGGGGTTTTCAGGCTGTGGGCATCCTGGCCTTCGGCCGGAATCTCCACCCAGTTGGTGCTGCCCTGCGCGCATTGCTGCTTCACCTTGAAGAACAGCTTGCCCGGCTTGGCGGCAATGCGGGTCTGGAACACGAATTCATCGTAAAAATCAGCCGGCAGATTGCCACCGCTCCAGCTGATGCGGCTGACATCTTCCTTCACCAGCGTGCCATGATTGTCGAACGGCTTGACCGCGGATTTTTCCACTTGCACCTGCCAGCCGGCCTTGGGCATGGGGCGTGCCAGCTGTACGCCTGCCGGCAGTTCCACGCTGATGCCGGTGGTGGGGCTGCCATCGCAGCCATGGCCCACTTTCAGTACGGCCTTGTAATAGCTGCCGCTGGCGGCAGTCGGGGTTTCCAGCGTGACGTGTGCCTGTGCGCTGGCGGCCAGCAGCAGGGCAAGGGTGGCGAGCTTTTGCATGCTTGATTCCTGGATGAGAACGGTTATCAGCCATGGATTGTAAGGGAAGTCCATGGCCTTACCCTGCGACATCTTGTCGCAGCCATGGCTGCTGCTACACGCTGGCTGTGGCATGCTGAAGGCTTATTGCAGCAAAGGAGTTGTCGTGCAGCATTACCAGGACATCGAGGATTATCTGTATCAGGCCATCCCGCTGGCACAGGCCATGGGGGTGAAAGTACGTCAGGCCGATGGCCAGCAAGTGGTGTTGGCTGCCCCCCTGGAACCCAATATCAATCACTGTGCCACGGTGTTCGGGGGAAGTGCCGCTGCCGTGGCCACGCTGGCAGGCTGGCTGTTGGTGTATCGCCAGTTGCAGGCGCTGGAGGTGCGCGGTCAGGTGATGGTGCGACGCAGCCAGATGGATTATCAGAAAGCCATGCACGGCGCGTTCACTGCCAGCACCTTGCCGGTGGCAGACACCGTCTGGCAGCGTATGGCGGCCGCATTGGCCAAGGGCCGCATGGCGCGGCTGCAACTGGCGGTGGAACTGGAGTGCGGCGGGGTGAGTGTCGGTCGGCTGGATGGCGAGTTCGTGGTACTGCCGCCCAACTGAGCGCAGTAGACAAGGGACGGAGAACCGTTAACAAAACCGTGTTCAGAACCGGTATTGAGAACCGGGGCCAAGGCGGCCAAGCGCTGGCGCGGTGGTTTGGTACCGGGTTTTGTTTCCGGGTTTTATTCGCGGTGGTAGGGGTGATTGTTGAGGATGGAGTAGGCGCGGTAAATCTGCTCGCCCAGCATCACCCGCACCATGCCGTGCGGCAGGGTCATGGCCGATAATTGCAGCAGCACGTCGGCACGCTGTTTCAGTTCGGCCGACAGTCCGTCGGCCCCGCCAATGATGAAGCACACATCATCGCCGCCAGCCATCCAGCTTTTCAGCTCTTCGGCCAGCCGCACCGAAGTCCAGTTCTTGCCGCGTTCATCCATCACTACCAGCTTGCAGCGCGCCGGAATGGCTGCCATCAGCCGTTCGTGCTCGGCGGCGATGCCTTTTTCCGCCGTGACGCCACCACCACGCTTTTCCGGCTTGATTTCTTTCAGTTCCAGGCTGATGTCGCGGCCAAAGCGTTTGGCGTAGTCGTTATAGGCTTCGTCAACCCAGCGCGGCATTTTGGTACCGACGGCGAGAATGGTGATTTTCATGGCAGGAGTCTGGCAGGGCGGGGCAAAGAACAGCGGTGGCAGGAGGGCACCGTGACGGCAGGTGTGCCGTCACGGGCGGATCAGACCTGCAAGATCAGGAGTTGGCTTGCCAGGGACGGCCGCCAACCGGGGTGAAGCTCGGCTTCTGGCCACCCCACAGCTGTTCCAGATCGTAGTAGTCGCGTACGGCAGGCAGCATGACGTGAATCACCACGTCGCCTGCATCCACCAGTACCCATTCGCCGCTTTCGTGGCCTTCGGTGCCGACCAGATCAACACCAGCTTCTTTCAGGGTGACGGCCACGTTGTTGGCCAGGGCTTTTACCTGACGGTTAGAGTCGCCGGTGGCCACGATCATGCGCTGAAACAGCGAAGTCAGCGGCGAGGTATCCAATTCGATGATGTCTTTGCCCTTGATGTCTTCCAGGGCGGTGACTGCCAGTTTGGCAATGTCTTGAACTTCCATGATGTCCTTTTGATGTCAGTCTTGATACATGGCGGCAGCCGGGCGGCCAGAGGTATCCGGTAAAGAGCGTTTGCCACAACCTGTGGCAAAAACGGGCAAGTGCTATCCCGCGTGCGGGACAGACCTTGCGGCAGTGTCGAATTTTCCCTGCCGGGCAGGCCTTGCTAGAGATATAGCCGGTGCTGGCGGATATAAGCCAGTACCGGCGCACTGAGCAGGGTGCCGGTATCGGCACCGCTTTGCAGGCGCTGGCGTATCGCAGTTGCGGATACATCCAGCGGTGGCAGGGTCAGGGGGCGCATTGTACCGGAAGGCGAGCCATTTGAAAAATCAGTGACTTGGCGTTGTTGCCATTGTGTGCGCACGGCAGAGGGCAGCTGGGTTTCGTCGAAGCCCGGGCGCAGGGCTACGGCGATATTGGCCAGCGCGAATAAATCCTCCCAGCGCCGCCAGGTGTGCAGGCTGGCCAGTGAGTCGCCACCGATCAGCCACCACAAGGGACGTTCCGGGCCGATTTCGGCGCGGATTTCTTCCAGGGTGTCGACGGTATAGGCCGGTTTTTTGCGTTGTACTTCGCGCGCGTCCACGGCAAGGCCGGGCAGGTCGGCAATGGCCAGTCGCACCATCTCCAGCCGTTGCGCCGGGCCGGCATGCGGGCCTTGCTCGCGGTGATAAGGTTGACCGGCGGGAATCAGTCGCACCTCGTCCAGCTGCAATTCGCTGCGAAAAGCCTGTGCCATGCGCAGATGGGCGGCATGAATGGGGTCGAATGTCCCGCCGAACAGGCCCAGCGCTGGCAGATGGCTCATGCGTGCACGGGGGCCTTGCCGGTGTAGCCGTCGATGATCAGTTCCAGCCGGCCGGTTGAGGGATGAATCACCATGCCGTGCACCGGAATGTCCTTGGGCATCAGCGGATGGTTGCGGATGGTTTGCACGCTGTGGCGTACGCTGTCCGACACATTGTCAAAACCCTTCAGCCAGTTGTCCAGGTCGATGCCGGCATTGCGCAGGGTATCGATGGTTTCTTCGCTGATGCCGCGCTCGGTGGCATGCGCCAGGATCTTGTTGGGGTCGATGGCGCGCATGCCGCAGTCGCGGTGGGCCACCACGCAGATTTCCTCGGCACGCAATTCATACACCGCCACAATGAGGGAGCGCATCACCGAACCCCAGGGGTGGGTAATCAGCGCGCCGGCGTTCTTGATCAGCTTGGCATCGCCGTTTTTCAGGCCCATGGCCTTGGGCAGCAGCTCAACCAGACGGGCATCCATGCAGGCGAGCACGGCCAGGCCCTTGTCGGGAAACTTGTCGGTCTTGAATTGTTCGTATTCGTGATTTTCGACGAAGCTCCGATTGTGCTCGAGAATGGTATTCAGCACACCCATGCGCGTGATCTCCTGGCTGAGGTTAGATTGTATGCTCTAATCGCGGCGCCATGCTAACACGGAGTCAGCAGCGAAGAAGGGGTATTTCGCCATGGCAGCCGGCTCGGCAGCGGGGGCTATGGTAGCCAGTTTCCGGGGTGAGAGCCAACTTTGCCGACAGCAGATGATGCGGTGGAGACTGTGTATGTGACGGACCGGCTTGTCGCTCAGTCCCGGGTGTCCAGCTGCTTGCGGAAGGTGCGCTGGCTCAGTGCATAGCCCTGGCGCTGGTAGAAGTCTGCCGCTTCGTCGCGATGGATGGCCGCGCGCAGGGTGACAGTGGTGGCCCCTTTGGTGCGGGCCCAGCGCTCCGCCACATGCACCAGCGCCCGCCCGGCACCATGCCGTCGCCAGCGCAGGCTGATGGCCAGCCCGCCTATTTCTACTGCCGCCGGCGCATCCAGCAGCGGCCGCCAGAACGCATGCAGCCAGCCGGCCACTTCGCCCTGGATTTCTGCCACCCATAGCTGGTGCAGGTCCGGACTGCCCAGCAGCATGGTCAGCCGGTCGCTCAGGGCCTGGCTGTCCGCGGGGTAGCCCATTTCCTCGGTCAGCGCGGTCAGTGCGGGGACATCCTGATAACTGGCGGGGCGGATGATGACAGTCATAGCGTTACCAACGGGCATAGTGGTCTTCGGTTACCCCGCTCAGCCCCTGCACCACATGACGTGCACCGCTGACGGGATGGACAAGATGGCCGTCGAAACGACCAATAACCTGAATATAACGGCTAGCGGCGATCAGAAGGTTCTGATTTTTCCGGCACAAGCCTTCCGGGGTGAACTGCAAGTCCAGCAAACCATCGTCATCGCTGATATGCCAGGGACGCAAGGGCTGCTGCGGCTCGAAGTGAAACTGTACACCTTCCAGCGCAAACAGCTGCTGTTCCAGCCAGATGGCGTTTTCGTGCTGAGCCATGTAACCCTGTTGCAGATTGAAGCCAAGCCCCGCCCGGTGCGCGCTGGCCCAGCGCCAGGCCGTCTCGCGGGGCAGCAAGCCGTTGCTGTAATCCAGGCTGGCCACCGCCCCGTCCAGCGAGTAGCGCTGGCCATGACAATCGGCAAAACCGCTCACCGCCAGAGCGCCGGATTTGTGCGTGCTGTGGCTGTGTGCACCTAAAGGTGCAATGGCGGCAAGTACCGGCGGCATGGTGCCGATGTCCACATGGGCGGCCAGTTTCAGGGCGGGTGATTGCAGGTCTACCGCCAGAGTGCTGTCGCGGCGACTGAAACGGATACTCAGGCTGCGGCTGGTAAAGCGGGCAGCGGCAAAGGGCTGGTCGGCTACTTCTGCGCCATGGCGGGGAAAACTGTCGGTAGTGACATCTGCCAGCAACTGGCCTGCGCGCCGATCAAACAGATAGGCAAAGGCGGCACCGGTCCAGCCGACATCCACCACCGCCAGTGCAATGACATAGTCCGGATGGGTCAAGGCCAGATACTGCCAGCGTTTGTGGCGCAGACGCTGCAGCATGCGCTGCCAGCGGCCTTCGGGCCGGGGCCAGTCCAGCCGGGCAATACAGCCCTGGTAGCGGCCGAACCTGATGTGGCCGTGTGCATCCTGCATACAGTCCGGTGCGACGGGTAAAACGGCTGCTGGCATGACAGGGAGGTCCGGTTTGAAACACACGTTTGAGTCTACAACATATCCAGCGGTATTTTCAGGTAAGCCACGCCATTGCTTTCTGCTGCCGGAAAGCGCCCGGCGCGGATATTCAGCTGGATGGCCGGCAGGATCAGCAGCGGCATCTCCAGTGTGGCATCGCGTGCTTCGCGCAGGGCAATGAAGTCAGCCTGACTGATGCCTTGATGCAGGTGGATATTGTGCTGTTTCTGCTCCGCCACCGTACTTTGCCAGGCAATGGCGCGGCCATTGTTCGGGTAGTCGTGGCACAGCAACAGGCGGGTATCGTCCGGCAGCGCCAGCAGTCGCTGTACTGATTGATACAGCGTGGCCGCATTGCCGCCGGGAAAATCACAGCGTGCACTGCCCACGTCGGGCATGAACAGGGTGTCGCCGACAAAAACCGCATCGCCAACCTGATAGGCCATGTCCGCCGGGGTGTGGCCCGGTACCGATAGCGCCCGGGCTGGGAGGGTGCCGATGTAAAAATCTTCCTCATCGGCAAACAAGTGGTCGAACTGGCTGCCGTCGGTGGCAAAATCATGCCCCAGGTTGAACACCGCCTTGAAAATGCCTTGTACCTGCACAATGTCCTGCCCGATGCCAATCAGCCCGCCTGCCTGTTGCTGTAGCCAGGTGGCAGCGGACAGGTGGTCGGCATGGGCATGGGTTTCCAGTATCCATTGCAGCGTCAGGCGCTGTGCGTGCAGGAAGTCCAGCAATTGTTGTGCGTTGTGCCGGGCGGTACGGCCGGATTTGGCATCGTAGTCCAGCACCGGGTCGATAATGGCGGCATGCCCGCCGGGATGGTCGTACACCACATGGCTTGCCGTGGCGGTGGCCGGATCGAAAAAAGTGGCGATTTCAGGTTTCGGCATGATGGATTCGGCGCTTCCCTTGGCGGTGTTCGTTAGGGCAGGGCTGACCACAGTGGTCAGCAATACAATATACTATAATATATATTATAATTTGCTACGCATCCTTGCCCTGTTCAAGAGACAGTGGAGCGCGTAGTGCCAGAGGGGTGGATAACATGGATTTGAATGTACTGAGGGCAAATGCCGGCCGGGCTGCTGCCTTGCTCAAGAGCCTGGCCAACCAGGACCGTTTGCTGTTGTTGTGCCAGTTGGTGGATGGCGAGAAGACGGTTTCCGAACTGGAGTCGCTCACCGGCATCCGGCAACCCACCTTGTCACAGCAACTGGGCGTGTTGCGCAACGAGGGCCTGGTGAATACCCGGCGCGAAGGCAAGTGGATTTACTACAGCATCGCCAGTATCGAAGCGATGACCATGCTGTCTGCCTTGCATGGCCTGTTTTGCGCGGACGAGGCGGCCACGCTGCCTGCCGCCCATACCGAGGAGTGAATGTGAATATTGCCTGGGCCAGTTTTACACCGGCTGCCGCACTGGCCGGCGGTCTGCTGATTGGCGTAGCCGCCAGTTGGCTGGTGTTGTTCAACGGACGGATTGCCGGTATCAGCGGCATGCTGGGCGGCCTGCTGGACCGGGCGAGTGACTGGTCGTGGCGGCTGGCCTTTGTATTGGGCCTGCTGCTGGCGCCCTTGTTGTGGTCGGGTCTCATCGGCCCGCTGCCTGCCATGCAACTGGACGCACCATTACCGCGCTTGCTGCTGGCCGGCGTGCTGGTGGGGGTCGGTACGCGCTTGGCATCCGGCTGCACCAGCGGACATGGTGTGTGCGGCCTGTCCCGCTTGTCGCCGCGTTCCCTGCTGGCCACGCTGACTTTCATGGCCAGTGCCATGTTGACGGTGCTGGTGTTGCGTCACTGGCTGAACGGGGGCTGAACATGAGCAAATTACTCTCTGCTGCGCTGGCCGGCCTGTTGTTTGGCCTGGGCCTGCTGCTGTCCGGCATGAGCAATCCGGCCAAGGTGCTGGGTTTTCTCGATGTTACCGGCCAGTGGGACCCCAGCCTGATGCTGGTGATGGGCGGTGCCATTGCCATTGGTTTTTTCGCTTTTCGCCGGGCCGAGCGGCAAACGCACAGCCTGCTGGGTGAACCCATGCAATTACCGGACAAAAGCAGGCTCACGCCAAGGCTGGTGGTGGGCAGTGCCTTGTTCGGCATCGGCTGGGGGCTGGCTGGCATCTGCCCGGGGCCGGGGCTGCTGCTGGTGGGCATGGGGCAGGCCGGAGGCGTGTATTTTGTCGTCGCCATGCTGCTGGGCATGTGGTGCGCGCGCCCGCTGATCAAATGGCTGTCCTGAACCGGGTCTGGCCGGTCTGGCTGACCGCTTACCGGCGGCAGTGGCTGGCCGGTGACCTGAGTGCCGGTGTGGTAGTGACCCTGCTGTTGATTCCGCAGAGCCTGGCCTACGCCTTACTGGCCGGCCTGCCGGCACAGGCGGGTTTGTATGCCAGCATTGTTCCCTTGCTGGTATATGCCCTGGTCGGGCGTGGTCATGCCCAGTCAGTAGGGCCGATGGCACTGACTTCCTTGCTGACTGCCGCCACGTTGTCGCGTTTTGCCGAGGCCGGCAGTAGCGACTATCTGGCCCTGGCCTTGTGGCTGGCGGTGCTCTCCGGCGTGATGCTGCTGTTGATGGGCGTGGCCAGACTGGGCTTTGTGGCGGACTTTCTGTCCGAACCGGTGCTCTCCGCCTTTACCACTGCCTCTGCGGTACTGATCGTACTTTCCCAGCTTGGCCCGCTGGCCGGTTTGCATCTGCCCGGCAGTTCCCTGCCGCAATGGTTGCTGGGCATCAGCCAGCAGTTTTCCGCCTGGCAGCCTGCCGCGCTGGGGCTGGGCATGCTGGCGCTGTTATTGTTGCTGGCCCTGCGCCAATGGGGTGAGGCGCTATTGCAATGTCTGCGCCTGTCTGCGCCCACTGCCCGCTTGCTGGTGCGTGCTGCTCCGGTGGTGCTGATGCTGGCCAGCCTGCCCTTGTCCGCGCAATGGCAGGTTCCGGTGGTGGGGCCGGTCGATGCGCAATGGCCTGCCTTGGCGATGCCGGCCATCAGCCTGTCCCGCCTGGCTGATCTGGCCATTCCGGCCTTTTTCATTGCCCTGATCAACTATGTACAAAGCCTGTCCGTGGCGCAGCTACTGGCCGCACGGCGGCAGGAAACGGTGGACCCTGACCGCGAACTGCTGGCCCTGGGGCTGTGCAATGTGGCCGCGGGGCTGGCGGGGGGCTTTCCGGTCACCGGCGGGCTGAGTCGTTCCGTGGTCAATGCCGATGCCGGGGCCAATACCCAGTTGGCTTCGCTGGTGACGGCGGCAGGCATGCTGCTGCTCAGTTGCTGGGGCGGCGCGCTGCTGGCCCGGCTGCCTTTGCCGGTGCTGGCGGCCATCATCATTGCTTCCTTGCTTTCCATGCTGAATGTCGCCAGCCTGCGGCGCGCCTGGCTGGCCGAGCGGGCCGATGCGGTGGCCTGGCTGCTTACCTTCGGGCTGGTGCTGTTGCTGGGGGTGGATAGCGGCATCATTGCCGGGGTGATGGTGTCGCTCACCACCTTGCTGTGGCGCAGCAGCCGACCGCATATCGCGGTACTGGGCCGGGTGCCCGGCACCCATCATTTTCGCAACCGCGAACGCCATGCGGTGGAAAGCCTGCCCGGCGTGCTGTTGCTGCGGGTGGATGAAAGCCTGTATTTCGGCAATGCCCGTCAGGTGCGGCAGGCCGTGCTGGCCCGCCATGCGCTGGCTACCGGCACGCAACAACTGGTACTGGTGATGAGCGCGGTCAACCGGGTGGATACCACGGCCTTGTCCATGCTGGCCAATCTGGACCAGACCCTGCAACAGGCCGGCGTGAGCCTGCATCTGGCCGAAATCAAGGGTCCGGTGGCGGACATCCTGCAGCGCACCGGCCTGTCACAGCAATTTGCCGGACGGGTGCATCTGTCCACCCAGGCGGCCTGGCAGGCACTGAGCCGGCCGGCGGATTATCAAATCTGAACAATTCTTCACCGCTTTCCCAGCCATCAGATGCTGGTCGGTTAAGGCGTGCAGGGCTATGCTGTGGCGATTCCGGGCGCTGACCGTTTGTCAGGTCAGCTTGCAACCAAATCGCTGCTGCCTGTTCACAACCAAGATGAAAAAAACCTTGCTTGCCAGCTTGCTGGCCATGATGCTGGCCCAGCCACTGCTGGCCTATGCCGACCTGCCTGCCCTGCCCGATCTGGGCGATGTTTCCGATAGCACCCTCTCCATGGCGGACGAAGCGCGCCTGGGGCGCGACTTCATGCGTGCCATGCGCGATGCCGGCGACGTGCTGGACGATGCCGAAGTGAATGATTACATCAACACGCTGGGTCATCGCCTGTCGGCCAGTGTGCGGGTGCCCGGCTTGCAGCTGAGCTACTTTGTGGTCAATGACAAGCAGATCAACGCCTTTGCCATGCCCGGCGGCTATGTTGGCGTGAACAGCGGCCTGGTGGTGGCCACCCAGAGCGAGGGCGAGCTGGCCTCGGTGATCGGCCATGAAACCGCCCATGTCACCCAGCGCCACATTGCCCGCATGCAGGCAGCCACGTCGGCCACCAGCCCGCTCTTGCTGCTGGGTACGGTATTGGCAGCGGTTCTGGCTTCGCGCGCCGGGGGCAGTCAGGCTTCTATCGGCACCCTGTCAGCCGGGCTTGGCTTGCAGATTTCCAACCAGCTGGCCTTTTCGCGCGATTTCGAACGTGAAGCAGACCGCGTAGGCATGCAATACCTGGCGCAAGCCGGTTTCGACGTGCGCACCATGCCAGCCTTCTTCCAGCGTCTGGAGTCGGCCAACCGTTACAGCGACAACAATGCCTATGCCTTCCTGCGCACCCACCCGGTCACTTCGCAGCGCATCAGCGAGGCACAGAACCGGGCGTTGGAGTATCCGGTCAAGATGAGGGCGGACAGCACCGCCTATCTGCTGGTACGGGAAAAGCTGCGGGTGATGGCCCTGGCTCCGGATGAGGCAGTGCGTTTTTATCAAATGATGCTGGATAAAGGTCAGTATCTGAATGAAGGTGCTATGTGGTATGGGCTGTCGCGCGCCCAACTGGCCGCTCATCACCTGCCGGCTGCCCGCACGGCACTGGGCAAGGCAGAAGCACGTTTGCCGGCCGACCCCATGCTGTTTGGGCAGGAGGCCGCCATTGCACGCGAAGCGGGCGACTGGGCTAGCGCGCTGGCCAGTCTGCGGCGCGGCCAGCAGGCGTTCAAAGACAGCCAACCCTTGCAAATGGCCGAGCTGGATGTCCTTATAGACAGCGGCAATCGCCCTGGTGCGCTGGCCCTGCTGCGGCAGCTGCAAAGCCGCTATCCGCGCGATGCGGCGCTGTATCGTAGTGAAGCGCGCCTGTATGCCGACCGGGACGCCCAGCGGTATCACGCGGCACTGGGCAACGCCTTCTATTTCGAACGGCGTTACGAGGCGGCGCTGGAGCAATATCAGTTTGCTTCCCAGGCCAAGGGCGACGACTTCTACCTGCGTTCTTCCATCGAAGCGCGCATGCGCGAAGTTGAAAAATTGCTGAAAGAGGAAAAGAAGGATTCGGGGAAGTAAAGCGGAGGCGATGCTGCTGATGGCGGTATCGCAAAAAAACAACATGATGCAGCGCAATATCCTGATAAATGGAGCAAATATTCAGTGATAACCCTAATTGCCTATTCCGTTGTTGCCTCATGAAACTATACACTCCGCAACACCAGAGGGCCTTTTCATAAATGAACATTTTTATTGCGAAAGTGATCGTTTATAATCTGTCCCTAGCGAGTCCGGTTCGTTTTTTCGTTTTCGATCCGGTAACACAATAAAGTGGGTCTGGACCTGATCCCGACCCCGGTCACCCCGATGTGAGGATGAGATATGGCTGCAACCTTCCCTGACGATATCGATCCCCTGGAAACCCAGGAGTGGACTGAAGCGCTGGAGTCGGTTCTGGATACCGAAGGTTCCGAGCGCGCGCACTTCCTGCTGGAAACCATGGTTGAGCGTACCCGCCGCCGTGGCGCCTACCTGCCCTTCGACGCAACCACCGCGTACCAGAACACCATCCCGGTGGGTAAAGAACAGAAATCCCCCGGCAATCACGAGATGGAGCACCGCATCCGCTCCATCAACCGCTGGAACGCCGCTGCGCTGGTTCTGCGCGCCGGCAAGAAAGACCTGGAACTGGGCGGCCACATCGCATCCTTCCAGTCCTCCGCTACCCTGTACGACGTTGGTTTCAACCACTTCTGGCGCGCTCCTAACGACGAGCAGGACGGCGATCTGATCTACTTCCAGGGCCACATTGCCCCGGGCGTGTATTCCCGCGCCTTCCTGGAAGGCCGCCTGTCCGAAGAGCAACTGGACAGCTTCCGTCAGGAAGTGGACGGCAACGGCCTGTCCTCCTATCCGCACCCGTGGCTGATGGACGACTTCTGGCAGTTCCCCACCGTATCCATGGGTCTTGGCCCGCTGATGGCCATCTATCAGGCCCGTTTCCTCAAGTACCTGGAAAGCCGTGGCCTGGCCCGCACGCCGGGTCGCAAGGTTTGGTGCTTCTGCGGCGACGGCGAGATGGACGAACCGGAATCCCTGGGTGCCATCGCCCTGGCCGCACGCGAAGGCCTGGACAACCTGATCTTCGTCATCAACTGCAACCTGCAGCGCCTGGACGGCCCGGTGCGCGGCAACGGCAAGATCATCCAGGAACTGGAAGGCGACTTCCGCGGTTCCGGCTGGAATGTACTGAAAGTGATCTGGGGCAGCCGCTGGGATCCGCTGCTGGCCATGGACACCAAGGGTCTGCTGAAGAAGCGCATGGATGAATGCGTGGATGGCGACTACCAGACCTTCAAGTCCAAGAACGGCGCCTACGTTCGCGAACACTTCTTCGGCAAGTACCCGGAGCTGCGCGAAATGGTGGCCAATATGTCCGACGACGAGATCTGGGCCCTGAACCGTGGCGGTCACGATCCGCACAAGGTATACGCTGCTTACTACGAAGCCACCCACAATGCCAACGGCCGTCCGACCGTGATCCTGGCCAAGACCATCAAGGGTTATGGCATGGGTTCGTCCGGTGAAGCGCAGAACATTGCCCACCAGGCCAAGAAAATGGATATCGAAAGCCTGCGCAAATTCCGCGACCGCTTCGGTATTCCGGTGTCCGATGAAGACCTGCCGAAGGTGCCGTACTACAAGCCGGCTGAAGACAGCCCGGAAATGAAGTACATGCGTGAACGCCGTGCCGCGCTGGGTGGTTACCTGCCGGCCCGCAAACCGGTGAAGGCCCCGCTGGCCATCCCGGGTCTGCACATTTTCGACAGCCAGCTGGGTGATTCGGGCGAGCGCGAGTTCTCCACCACCATGGCCTTCGTGCGCATGCTGGGCACCCTGTTGAAAGACAAGAACATCAGCAAGCAGATCGTGCCGATCGTACCGGATGAATCCCGTACCTTCGGTATGGAAGGCATGTTCCGCCAGTACGGCATCTGGTCCACCCAGGGTCAGAACTACGTACCGCAGGACGCAGACCAGCTGATGTTCTACAAGGAATCCAAAGACGGCCAGATGCTGCAGGAAGGCATCAACGAGCCGGGCGCGATGTCCTCGTGGATTGCCGCAGCCACCAGCTATGCCAACCACGGCATCCCGATGATTCCGTTCTACATCTACTACTCGATGTTCGGTTTCCAGCGTATCGGCGACCTGGCCTGGGCTGCCGGCGACATGCGCGCCCGTGGCTTCATGCTGGGCGGCACTGCCGGCCGTACCACCCTGAACGGTGAAGGCCTGCAGCACGAAGACGGTCACAGCCACATCCAGGCTGGCCTGATTCCGAACTGCGTGTCCTACGACCCGACCTTCGCTTACGAGCTGGCAGTCATCCTGCAAGATGGCCTGCGCCGCATGTATGGCGAGCAGGAAGACGTGTTCTACTACATCACCCTGATGAACGAGAACTACACCCACCCGGCCATGCCGCAAGGCGCCGAGCAGGGCATCATCAAGGGCATGTACCTGCTGAAGGACGGCGGCGACGCCAAGGTGAAGGTACAGCTGATGGGTTCCGGCACTATCCTGCGTGAAGTGATTGCTGCGGCAGACCTGCTGCGCAACGACTTCGGCATCGCTTCCGACATCTGGAGCGTGACCTCCTTCAACGAGCTGCGTCGTGACGGCATGGAAGCCTCCCGCTTCAATCTGCTGCACCCGACCGAAGCTGCCCGCAAGTCCTTTGTCGAGCAGCAGCTGGAAGGCCGCAGCGGCCCGGTGATTGCCGCTACCGACTACATCCGCAACTACGCCGACCAGATCCGCGAATACGTACCGGGTCGCTACGTGGTACTGGGCACCGACGGTTTCGGTCGCTCCGACAGCCGCGCCAAGCTGCGCGAGTTCTTCGAAGTGGATCGTCACTACGTCGCCGTGGCTGCCCTGTCCGCCCTGGCCCGCGAAGGCAAGATCGAAGCTGCCAAGGTGGCTGAAGCGATTGCCAAGTACGGCATCAAGGCTGACAAGCTGCCTTCCTGGAAGGCATGAGGCCGGGCCGGATACGGCCAAGCTTGAGGTAGCGAGCCCGCCCCGCCGGGGCAGGCTTGCAACGTAGCCGAATATCGGTGGCGGTACCGTACAGGTGCCGCCGCTCTACGGATGGAAAGCTCATGAGCAATCTGATCGAACTGAAAGTGCCCGACATCGGTGGGCACAGCAATGTAGACATCATCGAAGTATTCATCACCGCCGGTCAGACCGTGGCAGTGGACGATTCGCTGATCACCCTGGAAACCGACAAGGCCACCATGGAAGTGCCGGCTGAAGCTGCCGGTGTCATCAAGGAAGTGAAAGTCGCCGTTGGCGGCAAGATTTCCGAAGGCGACGTCATCGCCATTCTGGAAGTCGGCGCCAGCGCAGCCGCGCCTGCTCCGGCCGCCGCGGCACCTGCTGCTGTTGCACCGGCCCCGGTTGCCGCCGCTCCGGCAGCTGCACCCGTTGCAGCGCCTGCCGCACCGGCTGCCAGCGGTCGCATCGACATCGTGGTGCCGGATATCGGCGGCCACAACGGTGTGGACGTGATCGAAGTATCGGTCAAGGTGGGCGACGTGATCAGCGTGGACGATTCCCTGATCACGCTGGAAACCGACAAGGCCACCATGGAAGTGCCGGCCACTGCCGCTGGCAAGGTAGTTGAAGTCAAGGTTGCCGTTGGTAGCAAGGTAAGCCAGGGCGACCTCATCGTGGTAGTGGAAGGCGCTGTTGCCGCCGCTGCACCGGTAGCCGCTCCTGCTGCCGCACTGGCCCCGGCTGTTGCTGCGCCTGCCCCGGCACCTGTCGCAGCTGCGCCTGCCGCCGCTGCCCCGGTTGCTGCCAGCGCCAGCCTGCCCGCCATCAACGAAGCCAGCTTCTCCAAGGCCCATGCCGGTCCGTCAGTACGCCGTCTGGCCCGCGAACTGGGTGTGGACCTGGGCCGCGTCAAGGGTACGGGCCGCAAGGGTCGTATTATCGACGCCGACGTGAAGGCCTTCGTCAAGAGCGTGATGCAGAACCCGGTGGCTGCTGCTCCGGCCGCTGCTGCTGGTTCCGGCGTGGGTCTGGACCTGCTGCCGTGGCCGAAGGTGGACTTCTCCAAGTTCGGCCCGATCGAAACCAAGCCGCTGTCGCGCATCCAGAAGATTTCCGGTGCCAACCTCAGCCGCAACTGGGTGATGATCCCGCACGTCACGTTCAACGACGAGTGCGACATCACCGAGCTGGAAGACTTCCGCAAGACCATCGGCAAGGAATGGGAAAAATCCGGCCTGAAGATTTCGCCGCTGGCCTTCATCATCAAGGCTGCCGCCGAAGCCCTGAAGGCATTCCCCACCTTCAACAGCTCGCTGGACGGTGACAACCTGGTGCTCAAGCAGTACTACCACATCGGCTTTGCAGCCGACACGCCGAATGGCCTGGTGGTACCGGTCATCAAGAACGTCGACCAGAAGGGCATCAAGCAGATCGCCAAGGAACTGACCGAGCTGTCGCTGCAAGCCCGCGAAGGCAAGCTCAAGCCGACCGACATGCAAGGCGCCACCTTCACCATCTCCAGCCTGGGTGGTATCGGTGGCAGCAGCTTCACCCCTATCGTGAATGCGCCGGAAGTGGCCATCCTGGGTGTGTGCAAGAGCCAGATCAAGCCGGTATGGAACGGCAAGGAATTCGCACCGCGCCTGATGTGCCCGCTGTCGCTGTCTTTCGATCACCGTGTGATCGACGGCGCTGCTGCCGCGCGCTTCACCGTGCATCTGGGCAAGCTGCTGTCCGACGTGCGTCGCCTGATCCTGTGAAATCGTGAGTAGGGAGTGGGGAATGGTGTCTGCTGCAAGGCAGGCCCTCCCCATCGGGAAAACGAACTGATAAAGGAAGTGGGTGGTGGATGGCGGACGGAGTAACTCTCTACTCCCCATTCCCCACTCCCAAACGCCATGAGCAATCTGATTGAACTGAAAGTCCCGGATATCGGCGGTCACAGCAATGTGGACGTGATCGAAGTCTTTGTTAAGCCGGGCGATGTGGTGAGCAAGGACGACAGCCTCATCACCCTGGAAACCGACAAGGCCACC
Organism: Aquitalea sp. ASV11; assembly: GCF_016429185.1. Taxonomy (NCBI): domain Bacteria; kingdom Pseudomonadati; phylum Pseudomonadota; class Betaproteobacteria; order Neisseriales; family Chromobacteriaceae; genus Aquitalea; species Aquitalea sp. ASV11. Next base: position 1,685 of record NZ_JAELUD010000077.1, on the reverse strand, counting down.
ATGGAAGTACCGGCGGAAACCGCCGGTGTGGTCAAGGAAGTCAAGGTGGCCCTGGGCAGCAAGGTGAGCGAAGGTGACGTGATCGTCATCGTTGAAGCTGCTGCCACAGCCAGCGCCGCCCCGGCAGAAGCCAAGCCGCTGGAAACCACCGGCGTGGCCTCTGCCCATACCGATGCCGGTTTTGCGCCGCAAGCTGCCCCGGTGGCCGCCAGCCACGCAGGTGGTGCCGATATCGAATGCGACGTGATGGTACTGGGCGGTGGCCCTGGCGGTTATTCCGCTGCCTTCCGCGCGGCCGACCTGGGCCAGAAAGTGGTCATCGTCGAGCGTTACTCCACCCTGGGTGGCGTGTGCCTGAACGTGGGCTGCATCCCGTCCAAGGCCCTGCTGCACAATGCCGCCGTGATTGACGAAGTAAGCCACCTGGCTGCCAACGGCATCAAGTTCGGCAAGCCGGAAGTGGATATCGACCTGTTGCGCGGCTACAAGGAAAAGGTCATCGGCAAGCTGACCGGTGGCCTGGCCGGCATGGCCAAGGCGCGCAAGGTGCAGATCGTACGTGGCAATGGCCGCTTCATCGACCCGCATCACATCGAAGTATCGGTCACCACCGGCAACGGTCGTGAAGAGAGCGGCGAGAAGACCATCGTCAAGTTCAAGAACGCCATCATCGCCGCCGGTTCGCGCGTGGTGAAGCTGCCGTTCATTCCGGATGATCCGCGTGTGGTGGATTCCACCGGTGCGCTGGAACTGAAAGCCGTGCCGGAAAAGATGCTGATCATCGGTGGCGGCATCATCGGTCTGGAAATGGGTACCGTTTACTCCACGCTGGGTGCACGCCTGGACGTGGTGGAAATGCTGGACGGCCTGATGCAGGGTGCCGACCGTGACCTGGTCAAGGTATGGCAGAAGTGGAATGCCCACCGCTTCGACAACATCATGCTGAACACCAAGACCGTGGCTGTAGAGCCGAAGGAAGACGGCGTGTACGTTACCTTCGAGGGCGAGCAGGCACCGAAAGAACCGCAACGATACGATCTGGTGCTGTACGCCACCGGCCGCGCGCCCAACGGCAAGCTGCTGGGTGCGGAAAACGCCGGTGTGGCCGTGACCGACCGAGGCTTCATCCCGGTGGACAAGCAGCAGCGCACCAATGTGCCGCACATCTACGCCATTGGCGACATCGTCGGTCAGCCGATGCTGGCGCACAAGGGCGTGCATGAAGGCCACGTTGCCGCAGAAAACTGCGCCGACCACAAGGCCTTCTTCGATGCCCGCGTGATTCCGGGTGTGGCCTATACCGATCCGGAAGTGGCGTGGGTGGGCATGACCGAAGACGAAGCCAAGAAACAGGGCATCAAGGTGGAGAAATCCGTCTTCCCGTGGGCTGCGTCCGGTCGCGCCATTGCCAATGGTCGTGATGAAGGCTTCACCAAGCTGATTTTCGATCCGGCTACCCATCAGGTGATTGGTGGCGGCATTGTCGGCCCGCACGCCGGCGACATGATCGGTGAAATCTGCCTGGCCATCGAAATGGGCTGCGATGCCGAAGACATCGCCAAGACCATTCACCCGCACCCCACCATGGGCGAATCCATCGGCATGGCTGCCGAAGTATTCGAAGGTAGCTGCACGGACCTGCCGCCGCAGCGCAAGAAGTAAGCTGCCAGTCCGGCCGCAAGGCC
>NZ_JAELUD010000076.1:0-17991 GCF_016429185.1 Aquitalea sp. ASV11 | reverse complement strand
GGCGTGGTGTGCTTGTCGACAATGGCCATCTTGATGTGGCGTGCCTCGTCGGTGATGATGCAAAAACGCGTCATTTCACTGGCAGTACCGGCGGTGGTATTGATGGCCACCAGCGGCAGCTGCGGCTTGGCCGACTTGTCCACGCCTTCGTAGTCCTGGATCTTGCCGCCATTGACCGCTACCAGCGCAATGCCCTTGGCACAGTCGTGCGGCGAACCGCCACCCAGCGAAATCACCACATCACATTGTTTTTCCTGCAGCAGCGCGAGGCCCGCATTGACGTTGGCACTGGTCGGGTTGGGATGTACGCCGTCGAAAACGACAGACTGGATATCCGCCGCAGTCAGCAAGGCTGCTACCTTGTCTGCCAGACCGGTCTTGACCAGGCCGGCATCGGTCACGATCAGCGCACGTTTGAAGCCCTGGGCCTGCATGCTGTCGACGGCCTGTTGCAGGCAGCCGGCACCCATCAGGTTGACGGAAGGAATGAAGAAAGCAGTGGTAGCCATGATGATCTCCTTAAGGTGGGGTGGCACAGGCAGCATTGCTTTTGGCAAGCTGCGATCAGGAGAACCGTCCGGTCCTGCCTGCTGCGCCTGTAAGGTTTGACTCCATCTTGGCACTACAGTGGAATGGCATATTGCGGCAGATCAAGTGGATTTGCTTGTAGTCGACACACTACAAAAACCAGCCATAACAAGAGCTTGCCAGCATGCCTGCACGATGGCAGATGCACATGCCGGAACATGGGGGGATAATCGCGCTTTTACCCGCCAGAGACTGCCATGCACATCCTGTCAGCCTGCGATTACCCCACCACGCCGTGGAAAAACGGTGGTGGTACCACGCGTCAGATCCTGATTGCGCCCCCCGCTGCCACGCTGGAAGATTTTGACTACCGCATCAGCATGGCCAGCGTGGCCAGCGATGGCCCTTTTTCATATTTTCCCGGGGTGGATCGCCAGCTATTGCTGCTGGATGGCAAGGGCCTGCTCCTGCAACGCGGCGATGGCAGCAGCAGCCTGCTGCAAATCGACAGCCAGCCACTGGCCTTTGCCGGTGAAGAAGCCATCACCAGCCAGTTGCAGGATGGGCCTGTTACCGACTTCAACGTGATGACCCGTCGCGGCCGTTACCGTCAACAAGCAGAACGTTTGACCGTACAAGGCAAACTGCATGTGCACAGCGATGATGAAGTATTGCTGGTGATGCTGGCTGCCGGCAGCACGCTGGACGTATACCGTGAAGATGGCCGGCACTGCCAGCTGCGGGCACATGATGCGGTGTGGCAGGCGCTGGCCGTGGGCCTCACCCTGTTCAGCGCAGAAGGAGCGGACGTTATCGTGGTAAGGCTCAATCGTCAGGGTGCCGCATGAACTACCTGGCCCACCTGCATCTGGCACCGGACAACCCGGCGACGCGGGTGGGGAATCTCTTGGGTGACTTTCTCAAGCCATCCCGGGCCGGGCACCTGCCCCTCCCCTTGCAACAGGGCATGCTGCTGCACCGGCAGATCGACAGCCATACCGACAGCCACCCGCTGGTGAGGCAAAGCAAGAACCGCATTGCGCCGATACGGCGCCGCTATGCCGGCATTCTGGTGGACATTTTTTACGACCACTTCCTGGCACGGCACTGGACGTCCTTTTCCAGCATGCCACTGGCCGATTTCACCGCGCGCAGCTATGCAGAACTGCAGGCACATCGCCAATGGCTGCCGCCCCGCCTGCTGGAAATCCTGCCGCGCATGCAGGCACAGGACTGGCTGGGGTCGTATGCGGAAACCGAAGGAATCGCCGCCGTGCTGCGCGGCTTTTCCCGCCACCGCATCCAGCGTGACAACCCGGTTGCCAATGGCATTGACGACCTGCTGCAGCAGTACAGCTCACTGGAAGCGGATTTTCTTGCCTTCTATCCGCAACTGCAGCAAGCGGTGGCGCAACGCCTAAGCCTAGCGGTGCAGTAGGTCGGCGTTGTTCTGGATCAGCTCGACAAACAGCTGCTCCACCCCTTCCCACATGATTTGCACCCCCAGACACATCAGGATGAAGGCCGACAGACGCAGGAAGACCACCGAGCCGGTCTGCCCCAGATAGCCCAGCAGCTTGTCGGCGTGGCGATAACACATGTACACCAGTACGGCGAGGGACAATACGGCGGCCAGGCTGGCCATCGGCACCAGCATGTACTTGACCATCGGCTTGCCGGCAACTGACATCGACGCACCCAGGGTGATGGACACCGAAATGGAACCCGGCCCCACTGTCAGCGGGAAAGTCAGCGGATAAAAGGCCCGCTGCTTGAGTTCATCCCGGTTTTCCTGACGAGTTGTTTCGGTAGAAGGCTGATTACCCTCTGCCGGATTGTCATTGAGCATGCGCCAGGCGGCCAGCGAAATCAGCAAACCACCGGACAACTGCACCACCGGCAGCGAAACACCGAAAAACTCCAGCACAAAGCTGCCCACATACATGCTGCCCAGCAGCAGCAAAAAGCAGTACAAGGCAATGCGGCGCGCCAGAAAAGCCCGCTGCTGCTTGCTGTTGCGTGCGGTCATCGAAATGAAAATGGGCACCAGTCCCGGTGGATTGATGATGGGGAGCAAGGCAGCCAGTACAAACAGGTACTTGCTGAAAAAAAGAGACATCAGGGCCATGTTGTTGTTCTCCGGGCAGGTTTGGCCTGCTTGGTGGGGGTGGTGTATCGCGTGTCTTGCATCTTCTCGTGCAGTGCCATGCGCGGCGATTGTAACTTGCCCCTTGTCACTGCACAGCGCCGTCAGACAAAAAATATGCCGAGGCAGGCCGCCAACATGCAAAAGGCCCGGCAGAACCGGGCCTCGTCTGGCGGCAAACGCTTATCAGTCTGCCATCTGTCCGGCCAGTCGCGCCTTCGGCTCGGCACGCTCCAGCTGGGCGTGGGCTTCTGCCAGGGCAATCTTGTCCAGCGCAATCAGCTTGCTGCCATGCTTCCATTTGTAGCCCAGCCACAGGATGAGGAACAGCGGAATGCCGATATAGGTGGCTACCACACCGTTCCAGTCAACCTTGGCACTGGTAAAGGCGGCATAGTTCTGTCCCAGCATGATCAGCATGCACAGTGCAAAGGCAAACAGGGGGCCCAGCGGAAACCAGCGCGCACGATAAGGCAGGTCAGCCAGGCTGTAGCCTTGTTGCACATAGGCGCGGCGGAAACGGTAATGGCAGACCGCAATGCCCAGCCAGGCAATGAAGCCGGTCATGCCGGAAGAATTGAGCAGCCACAGGTAAACCGCATTGCTTTCAAACAGCGAAGAAAGAAAGCACAAGGCTGCCACCAGCGTGGTGGCATACAGCGCATTGCGTGGCACTCCACTGTCCGACAGCTTGCCGAACCAGGCCGGAGCCATCTTGTTGTGTGCCATCACGTACAGCATGCGGGTGGAGGCATACATGCCGGAATTACCGGCCGACAGGATGGCCGACAGGATAACGGCATTCATCAGGCTGGCCGACAAGGCAAGGCCGGCACGGCTGAACACCAGGGTGAACGGGCTGGCGCCCACGTCCTGTACATCGTTCTTCAGCAGCATCGGGTCGTTGTACGGCAGGATGAAACCGATGATCAGGATGGACAGCATGTAGAACATCAGGATGCGCCAGAAAATCTGCTTCACGGCGCGCGGAATGGTTTTGGCCGGGTTGCTGGACTCCCCCGCAGCCACGCCGATCAGCTCGGTACCCTGGAAGGAAAAGCCCACAATCATCGACACGCTGACAAAAGCCGCCATGCCGCCGACAAAGGGGCCGTCACCATGCATGAACACATTCAGGCCAGGCGAATAACGGCTGTTGTCCGGATTGGTCATGATGCCGAAAATCATCATGAAACCGACGATGATGAAGGCAATGATGGTGACCACCTTGAGCATGGAACACCAGAATTCCGCCTCGCCAAAGCCCTTCACCGAGAAATAGTTGAGGGCAAAAATGATGGCGAGGAACAGCGCACTCCACACCACGCCCGGCACGTGCGGGAACCAGTAATGCATCACGATGGCCGCCGCAGCCAGTTCCACCGCAATGGTAACTGCCCAGTTATACCAATAGTTCCAGCCCTGGGCGAAACCGAAGGATGCATCGACAAAGCGCGAACCATATACCTGGAAAGAGCCGGACACCGGCATGAATGCCGCCATTTCCCCCAGGCTGGTCATCAGGAAATACACCATCAGCCCGATCAGGGCATATGACAGCAAGGCCCCGCCCGGCCCGGCCGAGGCTACCGTGGCACCGGATGCCAGAAACAGCCCGGTACCGATGGAGCCGCCAATGGCGATCATGGACAAGTGACGCGCCTGCAGGCTGCGCCGGAGTCCTTCGCCTTCTCTATTGTTTTCCATAAGTCTGTCCTACTGCAGAGTTTACAACTGGTGACGTTTTGCCCGGATCAAATATCAGCAAAACGTGATAATCGAAACCCTACAGGATGTCAGCTCGAGAAAGAATAATCCAGTGCATTTTTGTATTGAATTGTAAGAATATGAATATAGAATTTTCCTTTTGTGACATAAATCAATAATCTGCCTTTGTCTGCTTGTCACATCCCGCTCGCACCAGAGCGGCCGGAACCATGCAGCCCGGCCCGGCCCAAAGCCCTTCCCGCGGTCAGTGCGGCATGCAAGCAACAGCGGCTAAGCTGCGGATGCATAAGTGTTTTTGCCGCCAACACCGCACATACCGCAGCAAATACAGCTTCACTGTTCATTTATGCTGACAAATCAGCCATTTAGCCGTATAATGCGCGCTGCCTCCTTCCGGACCGTTCCCCAAACCGGGGTTTCAATCCGTCTGCCTTGCCTTGGTAACGGCACATTAGCGTGTGTGCTGCCAGTCTTACCTGCTTGGTTATCGATAGAAGCAATCTGTTATCACAGATCATGCGGCGCTCCGTGAGGGACTGCCGCATGGGCTATTGGCCCACCCCGTTACACTGAAAGGAATCGTTAATGTCCAAAGAAGACATGATCGAACTGCAAGGCGTCGTAATTGAAATGCTGCCGGAATCGCGCTTTCGCGTTCGTCTGGACAACAATGTTGAAATCCTGGCCTATGGCTCGGGCAAGATGAAAATGCACCGCATCCGCGTTCTGGTGGGTGACCGTGTGACCGTGGAAATGTCGCCGTACGACCTGACCAAGGGTCGCATCAACTTCCGCCACCCGACCGCACCGGTCGGCGGCCAGGCACCGCAGCACTTCAAGCGTCGCTAAGCAAGCCATCACGTCTCGCGACCTTCAGCCCACCTGAGCAGGTCGCGTAGTCTTTTGCCGCTGCTTAGCGGACACAAGGCCCGCCAAGGCAACAGCATCGCATCACGCATCGCCCGGAATCATTCGCCCCACCCTGGTGGCGACATGCCGGGCGTACGTCATTTCATCCGCTACCCATCCCGCATTATCCCCCTCCGCATAAACACAATTGCATTGCTACCAATGCCATCTTTGCCTGGTTTTCAGTTGAAAACTGCGCAATAAAAATCAAGATATGCTTACAGGAGCCGAACTTTCATGTTTATTTCACTGGAAAGATCGCATGACACCTGCTTAGATTGAGAAATACCCATTGATGTGCGCGCCTGCCATGACCAGCAAACCGCCAAGACAGATCCTGCTCGCAGAAGACAGTAGCAGTCAGCGCAAGCTACTCAAAGCGCTGTGCCTGCAAATTCCCAATGCCGTCATCCATGAAGCTGCCGATGGCACCTGGGCATTCCAGCTCAGCCGCAAGATACCCAAGCTGGACCTGGTAATCACCGACCTGAACATGCCAGGCATGGATGGCATTGAGCTGGTCGAGCAGTTATCGCGTCAGCCGCATATTCCTTCCTTGCTGCTGATCAGCGGGCACTCGCCCGACTTGCTGGCCAATAGCGTGCGCGCCGCCCAGGAACTGGGCTTTACCGGCATTGGCCATCTGGCCAAACCGATTGATGACAATCTGTTCCTGACCGAAATCACCCGCCTGCTGGACTTGCCGCAGGACATCATCGACAACAAGAGCAGCCTGCCGCTGATCGACATCATCACCGGGCTGGCACACAACCAGTTCTGTGCGTTTTATCAGCCCATCTATGACCTGCGCCAGGGCAAGGCCGTGCAGATCGAAGCCCTGGCGCGCTGGCGCCACCCCACCATGGGCATTCTGGGACCCAACCAGTTCATCGGCATGCTGGAACACGAGGGCTTCATTTCACTGCTGACCCACCGTATCGTGCAAACCAGCCTGGACCTGCTGATGCGCGGCCCGGAGACACAGGATTTGCGGCTGTCGATCAATCTGTCGCGCCGCTTGCTGGATGACCGGGAGTTTCTGGACTGGCTGGTGGAACAAGTGGAATCACGCGGGCTCGCATTTGACCGCATCGTGCTGGAAATCACCGAAACCATGGCCTTCACCAATTTCGGCCACACGCTGGCAACCCTGCTGCGCCTGCGCATGCGCGGTTTCGAGTTGTCACTGGATGACTTCGGCACCGGCCACACCACGCTGGAACACATCAAGAACCTGCCGCTGACCGAGCTGAAGTTCGACCGCATCCTGATCAAGGACATCCATCAGGATGCACGCAGCCAGAGCATCATTGCCGGCATGGCCAATATCGCCCGTGAACTGGGCTTGCGCATGGTGGCAGAAGGCATAGACAGCCCGCTGGACCTGGACTACCTGTGCGCGCACCATCCGGATATCGAACTGCAAGGCTTTTTGCTGTGCAAACCGGTTCCGGCGGAAGAACTGGCCAGACACATCTACCCCAGCTGCCAATCCAGCCGTCGCGCCTGATCCTCCGCGGCTACTTCAGTCATTCACCCGGCCACGCAGGGCCTTGATACCGCTGCGCCGGGATTTCCCTTCCAGCCTGCGTTGACGTGAACCATAGGTGGGCCGGGTGGCCAGCCTGGCCTTGGGCTGGTGCGAGACGGCATCCACCATGGCCTGCAGGCGCGACAGCGCATCGTCCCGGTTCAACTCCTGCGTGCGGTGCTGCTGCGCCTTGATGATGATGACCCCATCCTTGCTCACGCGGGCATCAGACATTGCCAGCAGACGCTGCTTGATGTGATCGGGCAGGCTGGAGGCCGTCACGTCAAAACGCAGGTGAATGGCAGAAGACACCTTGTTGACGTTCTGGCCACCAGCACCCTGCGCCCGGATGGCCGTCAGTTCAATCTGCTTCGGATCAAGCGGATAACGACTCACTGCCATCCTTCCCTGCTTCCAGGGCCTGCAACACCTGGGCCGTACTGCGCACCCGACCAAGGCGCGGGAAGATATGCTTGACCGAGAACTGGTGACATTCCAGCACCTGGCAGCTCATGGCATCTTCTGCCAGCACCACCGCATAATTGCGCTCCCAGGCAGAACGGGCAGTGGAATCCACGCCGACATGGGTGGAGATGCCCGCCAGTACAATGGTGCGAACACCGCGACGGCGCAGCTGCAAATCCAGCTCGGTGCCGTAAAAGGCATTCCATTGCCGCTTGATGACCTGGATATCACTGGCAGCCACCTCCAGCTCGGCCGGTTGTTGCAACCAGTTATCCGGCACCGGCGTGACCGGCGGGACCAGATCGGTCGGCAGCTGCAATGCGTCACCACCATCCGCCGACCACCCTACCCGCACCAGTACCACCGGCGCACCGGCAGCACGAAATGCCCTGGCCAGTGCAGCAGAATGTTCCAGTACATGTTCCGTGTCATAAGGCTGTTTGGCAAAACCCAGGATGCCCTGCTGCAAATCAATCAGGATCAGGGCGGTGGTGGCGGGGTCCAGACGTTCCGGCATGGCAATCCTCAAACAGTGACAAGACAGGCTCTGACGATACTACTGCCAGTGCCGCTTCAACAAGAAAAATGGCGAAGCGCCGCAGCGATTCGCCATTCTCCACTACCAGTCCAGCCAGACCGGGTTTGTGTAGCTTATCAGTCCGGCAGGGCGACCTTGCCATCCTTGCTGAACTGGTAGTCCTTGAACACGTGTTCGGCGCTGAGGATCTGGTAACTGCCGTCTTCATTGCGACGGGTCGTATCCTTCAGGCGGTAGGTGTACTGACCGCAGGTCCAGCAATCGAAATTACGCATATGGGTGCACAGACAGGTCTTGTCCATCACCTTGATGCGACGCTCGCCCGGATGGGCTGCCACTTCGCGGTTGTAAGCCTGGATATAGGAACAGCTGCCATTGGCATCCAGCAGATAGCCATAAGCCTCGCAATTGGGGCGAATGCCATCGCCGATGGCCGGGCAGGACTTGATCATGCGCATCGGGTAACCGGTCGGCGACAACTGGTTTACCTCGATGTCGTCCTCGGTGGCCTTGAAGTATTCCTGCTGCACTTTTTCCGGCAGGCCGCATTCGCGGGTAACAGTAAAGCGGGTGGCCACTTGCACGGCACCGGCACCGTTTTCCAGGAAGCCGACTGCATCGCTGCCGGTAAAGATACCACCGGCCGGAATCAGCGGGATATCCAGTTGTTCGGCCTGCATCCAGGCGTGGATTTCAGCCACGATGGTGGCCAGATCGTACTGCGCCCAGTCCATGCCGAAACCCAGATGGCCGCCAGCCAGCGGGCCTTCCACCACCACGTAGTCCGGCAGACGGCCGGTACGGGACGACTTTTTCAGGAACAGCTGCAAGGCGCGCAGGGACGAAACAATGATGCCCAGCTTTACATCACGGAAACGCGGGTGGTCCTCGATCAGCGCAAACGAACCCAGATGCAGGCCCGCGGCCAGGGTGATGCCGTCGATGCCGGCATCCATGGCAGTTTGCATGCGTACGCGCAAGGTTTCCTTGGGCGCATTCATGGTGAGCTTTTCCATGCAGTTGATGAAAATCAGCCCGTCGCCCTTTTTGGCGTCCATGGCGGAGCCCACATGCAGCTTGGTGGCTTCGGCCAGGATGTCCAGGTCGAACTTCACCACCGACTTGTCGGCGTTCTCGACGTTGAATTTGTACTGCTTGAGCTTGTCCTTGACGAACTTGGTGTTGAAGCGACGGTCCGTCACCGTGGGCACCATGGCATCGGAGATATGGCCGATGCCACCCAGACGGGCAGCCTCCAGCGACAGGGCGACGGTGGAAATGTCCACACCCATGCCGCCCACCATGATGGGAACCAGTTCATGCTTGCCCAGACGCAGGCGGAAATCGTCAACACACTTCATTTTGATGCACCTCAGTTTGGCTGGGCGGCATTATCCCCCATCCTCCGCCACAAAATCCACTTTTCTAGAGTTTTTGCTCACACCCAAGGTAAGTGGTGCAGGACAGCGGCAATGCAGGACCGGCACGCAAGCATCCACATGCAGGATAAACCGGCTTTGTTACGCCAAGTGCATGGCTGACCCGGATCAGAGCGGAAGCTGATGGCGGCTGTCCTTCAGGGTTTTCATCACGATGTGCGAGCAGATATCGCGCATGCCCGGCACCTTGTTCAGCCGCTCCACGATAAAGTCCGAAAACGCCGCCAGATTACGGCAACGCAGCTGCAGGATGTAATTGCACGGCCCGGTCACCACATAGGCAGCCGTTACTTCCTCAAAGGCCTGCATCTGCTGCAGGAACTCGCCATGCCAATCGTCCCGGCTGCGGTCCAGCGTCACCTGCACAATGGCTTCCAGCTCGAAGCCCAGCGCCACCGCATCCAGCTCGGCACGGTAGGCGCGGATCAGGCCCTCCTCTTCCAGCGCCCTGACGCGACGCAGGCAGGCCGATGGCGACAGCGCCACCTGGTCGGCCAGGTCCTGATTGCTCAGCCGGCCATCATCCTGCAAGGCGCGCAGAATGCGCAGATCAATTGCGTCCAGTTGCATTTGCACGTTTCTTTCATTACCAATCAACTAATTCGAATAATCTGCAAAATATCAGCAACCAGCAAGCAGAACTTGCAATTATTCACAATAACACCAGTGCTAACATGATGTTTACCCCCACCAAGGAGAGAACACCATGCTGACGCGTGAACACTGCCTGGCCGCCGATGCCAGCGACGAACTGGCCAGCCTGCGCCAGCAATTCAGCCTGCCGGAGCATGTCATCTATCTGGATGGCAACTCGCTGGGCGTACTGCCTCGCTCTGCGGAAGAGCGCAGCCTGCAAGTGCTGCGCGAAGAATGGGGCGAAGGACTGATCCGCAGCTGGAACACGGCCGGCTGGTTCGAGCTACCGCGTCGGCTGGGCAACAAGCTGGCGGGGCTGATCGGCGCTGGCAGCGACGAAGTGGTAATCACCGACACCACCTCGCTCAACCTGTTCAAGGCACTGGCTGCCGCCATCCGCATCCAGCAGCAAGTCGCTCCGCAGCGCAAGGTGATCGTGTCCGAGCGCGACAACTTCCCCACCGACCTGTACATGATCCAGGGCATGATGGACCTGCTGCAGCAAGGTTATGAAATGCGGCTGATCGACGACAGGCTGTCGCTGGAACAGGCACTGGACGAGGACGTGGCGGTGCTGCTGCTGTCGCACGTCAATTACCGTACCGGCGCCATGCATGACATGGCGGCAGTGACGGCTCTGGCACACCGTCATGGCGCCCTTACCATCTGGGACCTGGCCCACGCCGCCGGGGCGGTACCGGTGGACTTGAATGCCAGCGAGGCCGACTTTGCCGTGGGTTGTACTTATAAATACCTGAATGGCGGACCGGGCTCCCCAGCCTTCATCTGGGTGGCGGCACGCCATCAGGACCGCTTCTGGCAACCGCTATCCGGCTGGTGGGGGCACTCTCGTCCGTTTGACATGGCAGTGGACTACCAGCCTGCCCAAGGCATACGCCGTTTTCTGTGCGGCACCCAGCCCATCCTGTCGATGTCGCTGGTGGAGTGCGGACTGGATGCCACCTTGCAAACCAGCATGACGGCACTGCGGCAAAAGTCGCTGGCGCTGACCGACCTGTTCATCCAGCTGGTGGAACAGCGCTGCAGCCAGCATCCGCTGACGCTGATCACCCCGCGGAATCACGCACAGCGCGGCAGCCATGTCAGCTATCGTCACCCGCAAGGCTATGCGGTGATGCAGGCGCTGATCGCCCGTGGGGTGATTGGCGACTACCGCGAACCGGAAGTGCTACGCTTTGGCATCACCCCGCTCTACCTGCGCCATGTTGACGTGTGGGACGCCGTGGAAACCCTGCGCGACATTCTGGATGGCGCCAGCTGGGATCAGCCGCAGTTCCGGCAGCGCCATGCGGTGACCTGACTCCCTGCCCGTGCGCACAAAAAAAGCCACCCCACAGGGTGGCTTTTAGGCTGCTGAGAAAGTGAGTTGGTTCGATTGCACTGGCCCCGGCAAAGCCGGGCCTTTCGACTAAGTAACTTAGTCCGCAGCCTTCCTTTTATTCCCAATCCCCCACCCTTTCCCTGCCAATAGAAGAGAAGAAGTGAGCCTCGCTTTCTTTTCAGAAAGCGAGAGGGACTTGTCAATAATCTGAAAAACCGCTCAGCCACGCAGGCGGCGCAGCACTTCTTCCTTGCCGATCAGCGCCAGTACCGCATCCACCGACGGAGTCTGGGTGGTGCCACACACCAGCACGCGCAGCGGCATGCCCAGCTGGCCCATCTTGATGCCTTCTTCGGCGCAGAACGGCTTGAACAGTTCGTGGATGCTTTCTGCCGTCCAGCTGTCCAGCGCTGCCAGCTTGTCGGCAAAACGGCCCATGCGAGCCACGGCGTCGCCAGCCAGGTGCTTTTCCACGTCGGCAGCAGCGGCTTCACGCTTCTTGTAGAAGTAATCCACTTCCACAGCCAGCGCGTTCAGGTCCTGGATGCGCTCTTTCACCAGCGCAATCACGTCCTCGATGGCCGGGCCGGTGCTGGTATCCACACCGGCGGCAGCCAGACGCGGGGCAATCAGCGCTGCCAGGCGGCTGTTATCGGCCGCCTTGATGTGCTGGGCATTCAGCCACAGGAATTTTTCCTGATTGAAACGGCTGGCCGAGGCGCTGACCGCTTCCAGGCTGAACCATTCGACAAACTGCTTCATGTCGAAGAATTCATCATCGCCATGGCCCCAGCCCAGACGGGCCAGGTAGTTGAGCAGCGCTTCCGGCAGGATGCCCTTGTCGGCGTAGTCCACCACACTCACCGCGTCGCGGCGCTTGGACATCTTCTGGCCGTCCTCATTCAGGATCATCGGCAGATGGCCATACACCGGCAGCGGCGCATTCAGCGCCTTCAGGATGTTGATCTGGCGCGGGGTGTTGTTGACGTGGTCGTCACCGCGGATCACGTGGGTGATCTGCATATCCCAGTCGTCCACCACCACGCAGAAGTTGTAGGTGGGGCTGCCATCCGGGCGGGCGATGATCAGGTCGTCCAGCTCGGTATTGGAGAATTCGATACGGCCCTTTACCGCGTCGTCCCATGCCACAGTGCCATCCAGCGGGGTGCGGAAGCGGATTACCGGCTCCATATCAGCCGGAATGGCCGGCAGGGTCTTGCCCTCTTCCGGACGCCAGCGGCGGTCGTAACGCGGCTTTTCACCCTTGGCTTCCTGCTCGGCGCGCATGGCTTCCAGCTCTTCCTTGCTGCAATAGCAGCGATAGGCATGGCCGGATTCCAGCAGCTGCTGGATCACTTCCTTGTAGCGGTCGAAACGCTGGGTCTGGTAGAACGGACCTTCGTCATAATCCAGGCCTACCCAGTGCATGCCGTCCATGATGGCCTTGACCGACTCCGGCGTGGAGCGTTCAAGGTCGGTGTCCTCGATGCGCAGCACGAAAACGCCGTTGTTCTTGCGGGCATAAGCCCAGGAAAAGAGTGCGGTACGCACGCCACCAATATGCAGATAGCCGGTGGGGCTGGGGGCAAAGCGGGTACGGATCATGATGGAATGAGGTCCAGCCGGATGAAGAAAGGCGCTATTGTACGCCGCCAACAAAACAGCCCGCAAATGCGGGCTCAGATTATTGGCCAAGCCCTCTCGCTTAGCAGATAAGCAGAGGGCTGGGGAACAGATCAGATCAGCGCGCTGACCACCGGCAACACATGGGCGGGCAGCATCTGCGCCATCAGCCAGAACGCCGTACCGGCCAGCATGGCCGCCATGCCGCAGTTGAAGGCACGCAAGCGCCGTGGCGAGGCCAGCCAGCGACGGATGGCCACGCCACTTCCCGCCCACAGTGCAATGCAGGGCAGGCCCACCGCAAAGGTGATGAGGGAAAACAACAGGCCGGCAGCCAGCGGGTCCATATGCTTGGGCAAGAACACCACCGCGATATTGAAACCCATCAGCCACACCTTGGGGTTAAGCCAGTTGAACAGCAAGCCGCCCGTAAAGCCCATCGGGGCCGCCGCACCATCCGCCTTGTCTACCGCGCCGGCCCGCGCCATGCCCCAGGACAGCCACAACAGATAACTGCAACCGGCCAGTGCCAGATACAACTGCACGCTGCTGATCAGCCCTGCCACCTGCCCCAGAAACACCGTCATCAGGCCGATTTGCACGGCCAGCCCCAGCGCCATGCCCAGCAAGGCCGGCAGCGTGCGGCTAAAGCCATAATTGACGCCGGACGAGGCCAGCACCAGGTTGTTGGGGCCGGGGGTAATGGACATCACCAACAGATAGGTGACCAGGGCGACAAGATTCATGACAACTCCAGAGCAGTGCTGGCGGTGGACAGGCTTGCCGCATTCCGGCTTGTGGCCCGACAGGCAAACCCTGCCACCGCACCATGTTTTTGATGCGGTCATGGTACGCAAAGTGACTGGACAATAACAGATTCAGAAAAATACAATTGAGACCATAACAGTTATGCAATCCCCAAACTGTTATGGTCCACTTTGCCAAAAACTGTGCCGGACAGCCGTCCGCCGCCCAAGGAATGCACCATGAATCAGGAGCCGCTCTACCAACAGCTGGTCAATGAATGGATCACATTGATCCAGAACGGCGTAATGCAGGCTGGCGAACGGCTGCCTTCGGTGCGCAAGGCCTGCGATATTCACAAGGTCAGTCCGTCCACCATTCTGCTGGCCTATCGCACGCTGGAAGACCGTGGCTTCATCGAGGCTCGGCCGCAATCCGGCTTTTATGTCAAAGCTGCCGCCAGCCTGCCGCTGCCACGCATGCGCCGCCAGAGCGAGGCAGCGCCCACCGGCGAGGTGGTGGACCATATCGAAGCGGTGATGCGGGTACAAACCTCGGCTGATTTCATCGACCTGTCGCTGGCCAGCCCGCGCGGCAGCGACTTCTACCCCACCACCCGCTTCAAGCACATCATGGGGCGCTTGCTGCGCCAGCAACCGGAGCTGACCACCGACTACCCCTTCCCGCCCGGCTCGGCCCGCTTGCGCCGCCAGATTGCCCAGCGCGCCGTCAGCTGGGGTTGCGTGCTGGCACCGGACGACATCGTCATCACCAATGGTTGTTCCGAAGCGCTGCAACTGGCCTTGCGCGCCGTGTGCAAGCCGGGTGATACGGTGGGGCTGGAATCGCCCACCTATTTCTACCTGCTGCCGCTGCTGAAAAGCCTGGGGCTGTCGGTAATCGAAATCCCCACCCACCCCAATAGCGGGCTGTCGCTGGATGCGCTGGAATTGCTGCTGTCGGAAAAACGGCTGCAAGCCATCGTGGCCATGCCCACCGTACATAATCCGCTGGGCAGCACCATGCCGCCGGAAGCCAAGCGCCGGCTGGCGCAGCTGGTGAACGACTACCACATCCCGCTGATCGAGGATGCACCACACGCCGACCTGCACTACGGCAGTCAGACGCCGGACGCGGTAAAGGCCTTCGACCGCGATGGCTGGGTGCTGCTGTGTTCCAGCTACAGCAAGACATTGGCCCCCGGCTTCCGCATTGGCTGGATTGCCGCCGGGCGCTTTGCCCGCGAGGTATTGCAGCTGAAGTGCGCCAGCTCGCTGGGTCAGCCACGGCTGCTGGAAGAAACCCTGGCCGAGTATCTGGAAAGCGGCGGTTACGACCACCACTTGCGGCTGATCCGCCGCCATTTCATGAGCCAGATGGAACGACTGCGCGGCACCGTCGCCAGCCGCTTTCCCCAAGGCACCCGCGCCACCCTGCCCTCCGGCGGCTGCCTGTTGTGGGTGGAGCTGCCTTCCGGGGTGGACACGCTGGAGCTGTTCCACGCCGCGCTGGCCGAACGTATTACCGTAGTGCCCGGCGTGATGTATTCGGCACGTGGCCGCTACCGCAACTGCCTGCGGCTGTCCTGCTGCTATCCGTGGAATGAAGCTTACGAACGGGCGCTGATACGGGTGGGTGAGCTGGCCTCAGGCATGGGGGCCAGCCTGGGAGAAAACGGCCTGGTGACACTGGGGGACTGATCCCTCAGCATGTCTGATCCTGATCAGAGCCTGTTGCCCACCGCATGGCCAAGCGGCCCGGCCCGGTGTCGGACAATTGTCGCTGCGGGATGAATCGACTATGCTCGGAACACCCCGGACGCCTTGGCAGCCCGGCCGACACCCCCGAAACACCCCATAGCAGCGAGTGATGACCCCATGTGCCAGCTATTAGGCATGAATTGCAACACCCCCACCGACATCCTGTTTTCCTTTGAAGGCTTCCACCGCCGTGGCGGCCTCACCGACCACCATGCCGATGGCTGGGGCATTGCCTTCTTTGAAGGCAAGGGTTGCCGTATCTTTCTGGACGACAAGCCCTCGGTGGAATCTGCCGTCGCCCATCTGGTGCGCAATTACCCGATCAAGTCGCAAAACGTCATCGCCCACATCCGCAAGGCCACCCAGGGCGAGGTGAATCTGGCCAATACCCACCCCTTCATGCGCGAGATGT
This sequence comes from Aquitalea sp. ASV11, assembly GCF_016429185.1. Taxonomy (NCBI): domain Bacteria; kingdom Pseudomonadati; phylum Pseudomonadota; class Betaproteobacteria; order Neisseriales; family Chromobacteriaceae; genus Aquitalea; species Aquitalea sp. ASV11. Next base: position 2,190 of record NZ_JAELUD010000076.1, on the reverse strand, counting down.
GGGGCCAGTACTGGATTTTCGCCCACAATGGCGACCTGAAAACCTTCCAGCCCGAAGCCGGCTGCCACTTCAACCCGGTTGGCACCACCGATTCGGAACGCGCCTTTTGCTACCTTATGGAGCAGCTGCGCAGCAAGTGGTGCAGCGCGCCGCAGCTGGATGAGCTGTTTGCCGAAATCGACCGGCTGGCCGCCCAAATCCGCCAGCATGGCGTGTTCAACTTCATGCTGAGCAATGGCGAAGTACTGTTTGCCCACTGCGCCACCAATCTGCACTACATCATCCGCCAGGCGCCGTTCAACAAGGCCCATCTGGTGGACGACGATGTGACCGTGGATTTTTCCACCGTCACCACGCCGTACGACCGCGTGGCAGTGGTGGCCACCCAGCCGCTGACCGACAATGAAAGCTGGACCCAGCTACAGCCCGGCCAGCTGTTGCTGTTTCGTGACGGCGCACCCCTGCTGACCAGCGGCAACTGAAGACAAGGGGTTGATCGCAATGCTCGGCCGTTTCCAGTGGAAACGGCTTTTTCGTTTGCGGCCCATGACTTCCGCGTTATGCTGTTTGAAAGGCCACTTCTGCAAGATGGATAACAATAGCGCCACCGGAGAGACATCATGAGCCGTTTTGACTTCAGCCATCCGCCCTTCGACACCCTGACGCCCGGCGAACAGCAAACACTGGAAAAACACGCCGACATCCAGTTTTTTGCCGAGGAGGAATGCCTGCTTGGCCCCAGCGACAAGGTGGAAGCCCTGTACGTGGTGCTCAAGGGCAGCGTGCGCGAAATGGCAGGCGACGAAGTCATCACCCTCTACCGCGAACGCGACACCTTCGACGCCCGTGCCATGGTGGCCGGGCAGACGCCGCACCGCTTTGTGGTGCATGAAGAAGCCTTGCTCTACACCCTGCCACGCGACGTGGTACTGGCATTGACCGAACAGAACCCGCGTTTTGGCGCGTACTTTTATGCCAGCGTGTCGGAAAAATTCGGCAGCATGGCGCAGCGTGCCGGCAACCGCGAACTGCAAACCCTGCTCACCGCCACGGTGCGCGACGTCGGCAGCCGCACCCCGGTATTCGTGGACGGCAGCACCAGCGTGCGCGAAGCCGCGCGGGTGATGAAGGACAAGAAGGTCAAATCGGTACTGGTACGCGATGAAGGCAAGCTGGGCATTTTCACCACCACCGATTTTCGCGACATCGTGCTGAACGAGGTTCCCAGCAGTACACCACTTGCCACCCTCTGCCGCTTCGAACTGCTCACCGTGGATGTGGGTGACTTCCTGTTCAACGCCTTGCTGATCATGACCCGGCGCAATATCCGCCGCCTGGTGGTCACCGACAATGGCGAAGCGATTGGCATTTTGTCGCAGGTGGACATCCTGTCCTACTTCTCCAACCACTCGCACCTGATTGCGCAGCGGCTGGAGCGCGCCGACACGCTGGATGAGCTGGCAGAAATCGCCGGGCAGATCACCCGTCTGGTGCAAATCCTGTTCAGCCACGGTGTGAAAGCACCACAACTTGGACGGCTGGTGCAAACGCTCAATGCCCGGCTGTTCTCCCGCACCTGGCAGCTATTGGCCCCGGCAGAAGTGCAGGACAACAGCTGCCTGCTGGTAATGGGTTCGGAAGGCCGTGGCGAGCAGATTCTCAAGACCGATCAGGACAATGCGCTGATCCTGCGCAACGGCTTCAACCACCCGGAGCTGCCCGCCATCTGCGAAGCCTTTTCCGCCGCACTGGCCCGTTTTGGCTACCCGCCCTGCCAGGGCCAGATCATGGTCAACAATGCCGCCTGGCGGCTGACCGAAAGCCAGCTGCAACAGCAGATTCACCAATGGGTGTACCAGCCGGACGGTGCCGCGCTGATGAACCTGGCCATTTACGTGGATGCCGAAGCCGTCGCCGGCGATGCCAGCCTGCTGGAACGCAGCCATGCCTATTTGCTGCAACAGCTACGCGACGATGCCAGCTTTTTCTCCCGCTTTGCCCGCGCCATCGAACAGTTCGACACCCCTTTGGGGCTGTTCTCCCACCTGCTCACCAAGGAGCGTAACGGCAAGGCCATGCTGGACCTGAAAAAAGGCGGCATTTTCCCGCTGGTGCATGGCGTGCGCTCACTCTCGCTGGAACACGGAATCAGCCAGTGCAACACCTTCGACCGGCTGCACGCACTGGCCG
>NZ_JAELUD010000075.1:0-18434 GCF_016429185.1 Aquitalea sp. ASV11 | reverse complement strand
ATAGCGAGGTGGTCCCACGCCTTCCCATCCCGAACAGGACCGTGAAACGCCTTAGCGCCGATGATAGTGTGGCATTCGCCATGTGAAAGTAGGACACCGCCAGACTCCCCATTCGAAGCCCAGCTCACACGAGCTGGGCTTTGTGCATTCTGGCTGCGGTAACAGCCATGCCTCGTGGCTGTGTGGCAGCTTTCAGTTTCGTATTGTGTCCCTGATTGCGCAGTGTGCATAAATTGCAACATGGACTGTTCCGGCCCTCCTTCCTCCCCGGGTATGCAAATTACTGGGTCAGTATGGCTCCATCGCGTGGAACGCTGCTGCAGAGCCATTTTGAGTGCTGGTGAAATGGCAGATCACTGTTGATTACCTGACTGGCCCAGACAGTTAGCACTGTAAAACCTGGTGCAACAGTGTGTACCACTGGCGGCGATTCCCTGCCATGCCGCGTCGGCGGTATAATCGCACTCTTTTTTCAAAGCATTTGATAAGTCATGGCCTCGGCGATCGAAATTAAAGCGGTGAGTAAGCGCTATGGTGCTTTGCAGGCCCTGGATGATGTCAGTATCACGGTTGAACCTGGCGAGTTTTTTGCCTTGCTTGGCCCTAACGGGGCGGGTAAAACAACGCTGATTTCTGCCATGGCAGGATTGTCGCGTCCGGATAGTGGCAGCATCCGGATCATGGGACATGATGTGATCCGTGATTTTCGTGCGGCACGCATGAGTCTTGGCGTGGTTCCGCAGGAGTTGGTGTTTGATCCTTTTCTCTCGGTGAGAGAGACTCTGCGTTTTCAGTCGGGCTACTTTGGCCTGACACGTAACGATGACTGGATTGACGAGCTGCTGAGCAAACTGGGACTGGCCGATAAGGCCAATGTCAATTTGCGGGCTTTGTCCGGCGGGATGAAGCGACGTGTCATGGTGGCGCAGGCCTTGGTACATCGTCCTCCGGTGATGGTGCTGGACGAGCCTACTGCCGGTGTCGATGTCGAGCTGCGCCAGAGCCTGTGGTCATTTGTCAAAGAGCTGAACGAAGCCGGCCATACCATTGTGTTGACCACACATTACCTTGAAGAGGCGGAAGCCTTGTGCAATCGGATTGCCATGCTCAAGCGTGGCAAGCTGGTGGCATTGGAGAGCAAGGACAAGCTGCTGCAGCATGGCAAGGAGCGCGAGGTTGCTCTCAAGCTGGGCGGCCCATTGCCGGATAGTCTGCTGCCGCGCAAGGTGCGCGAGGAGGATGGCCGCATTGTGCTGAAGCTGGCTGATATTGCGCAGCTGGAGCATGTGCTGGCTGCCTTGTGCGAAGCCGGTGTGGCTGTGCGCGAGCTGAATGTGATCGAGGTGGATCTGGAGTCGGTTTTTGTCAACATGATGCACGGAGGACAGGTCTGATGCAGGGATTTTTGACCTTGTTCCGCAAGGAGCTGGTGCGGTTCTGGAAGGTTGCATTCCAGACCGTGGCCGCCCCGGTACTGACAGCCTTGATGTACCAGCTGATTTTTTCCCATGTTTTGTCACGTCACGTTGAGGCCTATCCTGGCGTCAGCTACACCGCCTTCCTGATTCCTGGCCTTGCCATGATGTCGATGGCGCAAAATGCCTTTGCCAACAGTTCGTCCAGCCTGATCCAGTCCAAGATCACCGGGAATATTGTTTTCCTGCTGCTGCCGCCGCTGACTGCACTGGAGTTCTTTGGCGCTTACTTGCTGGCCTCCATTGTGCGGGGTGTGGTGGTAGGGGCTGGCGTGCTGTTGGTGACGGCCTGGTTCGGCCTGCCCTTGCCCAGTCATCCCTTGTGGGTGCTGTCGTTTGCCATTCTGGGCTGCGGGGTGCTGGGCACCTTGGGCGTAATTGCCGGTATCTGGGCAGAAAAATTCGATCAACTGGCTGCATTTCAGAACTTTTTGATCATGCCGCTGACTTTCTTGTCTGGCGTGTTCTATTCCATCAACAGTTTGCCGCCATTCTGGTATGTCGTATCGCATGTCAATCCGGTGTTTTTCATGATCGACGGATTTCGCTACGGCTTCTTTGGCCAGGCCGACGTCAGCCCGTGGCTGTCGTTGAGCGTGGTGGGTGGCAGTTTTATTTTGCTTTCCGGGCTGGCTTTGTGGCTGATCAAGTCAGGTTACAAGCTGCGCCATTAGGATCCTCTTTCAGGATGTACACATGATTTCTGCCGAACAGGTCAAACAATATATTGCTGCTGGTCTTCAATGCTCCCACCTGGAGGTGGAGGGTGATGGTCATCACTTTTACGCCACCGTGGTGTCGCCGGCTTTCGCCGGCAAGCGTCTGATTGACCGCCACCGTCTGGTCAAGGAGGTGATTGCCACCCGTCTGGCCAGCAACGAAATCCACGCCCTTTCCATCGTCAAGGCTGCTACGCCGGACGAATGGGAAAAACTGCAAGGCTGATTCCTACATGGATAAATTGAAAATTCGCGGCAATGGTCCGCTGAATGGTGAGATCCGCGTATCCGGTGCCAAGAACGCGGCATTGCCGATTCTGTGCACCAGCTTGCTGACCGCCGACACCATGCGCTTTACCAACGTGCCCATGCTGCGCGACATTTCCACCACCCAGAAATTGCTGCAAGGCATGGGTGTACGGGTGATGACCGACAATGTGCATGAAATGGAAATCACGGCCGACCATCTGGACAGCCTGGTGGCACCGTATGATCTGGTGAAGACCATGCGTGCCTCCATTCTGGTGCTTGGCCCGACCCTGGCGCGCTTTGGTGAGGCCACTGTTTCGCTGCCCGGTGGCTGTGCCATTGGCAGCCGCCCGGTGGATCAGCACATCAAAGGGCTGGTCGCCATGGGTGCAGAGGTGGTGATCGAGCACGGTTATGTGAAAGCCAAAGCCAAGCGCTTGCGTGGAGCCCACATCGTGATGGATGTGGTGACCGTGGGCGGTACGGAAAATCTGTTGATGGCCGCGGCGCTGGCCGATGGCACCACCATTCTGGAAAACGCCGCGCGTGAGCCGGAAGTAACCGACCTGGCCAATTGCCTGGTGGCCATGGGTGCACGCATCAGCGGTATCGGCACCAACCGTCTGGTGATCGAGGGTGTTGAAAAGCTGCATGGCTGTGAATACGCCATCATGCCGGACCGTATCGAGGCGGGGACTTTCCTGGTAGCTGCTGCCATGACGCAAGGTCATCTGGTATTGCGCAATGCCGCACCGCGCAGCATGGAAGCCGTGCTGGACAAGCTGGTGGAAGCCGGCGCTGTGGTGGAAGCGGGTGATGACTGGATCTCGCTGGACATGAAGCGCCGTCCCAAAGCCATCAATTTCCGTACCCTGCCTTACCCGGCGTTCCCGACTGACATGCAGGCCCAGCTGATGACGCTGAACTGTATTGCCGAGGGTGCCGGTATGGTGACGGAGACCATCTTTGAAAACCGTTTCATGCATGTTCCCGAGCTGAACCGCATGGGTGCGCGTATCGAGGTGGAAGGCAATACCGCTGTAGTGCATGGCGTGGAGAAACTGTCTGGTGCCACGGTGATGGCAACCGACCTGCGTGCGTCTGCCAGTCTGGTGCTTGCCGGTCTGGTAGCCCAGGGCGAGACCATTGTTGACCGCATCTACCATCTGGACCGCGGTTATGAGTACATCGAGAAAAAACTGGGTGCTGTCGGTGCCCAGATCGAGCGCATCAGTTAAGCGCTGCGCTTCCCGTCTGGGGCATTGAAAGACAACACCCGGTCACTTTGCTAGCAGGCAAGTGACCGGGTGTTTTTTTGTGGTGATTGCTGCGGCTGACTGGGCATGGTTCAAAAATGGAATTGATGACTCAGTGCAAAAGCGCTGCCGGTGTGTCCGAATGCTCGGCGTTGTATTCTGCAATGGCTTGTTCCAGGATTTCTGCTGTCAGGTACTGGCCATTGGAAACTGCGTGGCGCAGGTAGCGGGTGAGGTATTCCAGTGCCTGCTGGGAGAGTTGGCTTTGTTCCATGATGTACTCCACAAGAATGATCGGTAAATTCGATGATCAGTAAAGTCTAATATTTATGATGGCAGGCTTGTTGTCATGGATCAAACAGAAGAAAGACAAAGAAAAAGCAGCCATCCGGCTGCTTTTTCTTTTACACACGGCAGAGCCTTATTGTGCCGCAGAAGCTGCGGCATGGGCCGCTGCAGAGGCTTCCGGGTGGCTGGCGTCAACAGTTGCCGGTGCGGCGTCGCTGGCAGGAGCGGACGCCGCGGATGGTGCATTGACCAGCTCATCAATATTGACGTCGTCAGACTGGGTGGGATTGGGCAGCCCCAGTTGCTTGGCCCGCAGTTGCAGGAAGCCATCACGCATATAGGTGTAGGGGTCGATGGCAGCCGTGGCCAGGCTGTCGTCGAAGTCCAGGTAGCGGGCACGGGTGTTGACGCCGTACATGCCATAGAAGGCAATCGCTTCGTTGCTGTTGTGATAGACCAGATGTTCCGGCCCGTTGATGCCCAGCGATACACCCAGACCAAGACCATCACGTACCGTGCTGGGGCCAAAGAATGGCAGCACCAGATAGTTGCTGTTCTTCCAGCCCCAGTGCGCAAAGGTGTCGCCCAGCGAAGTCTTGTTGTTTTTCAGGCCGGCCGGAGTGGCAATATCAATCAGGCCAAACAAGCCGAAGGTGCTGTTGAGGGCAACCCGCATGATGTCATTGACGGCCTTTTCCGGCTCGGCTTGCAGCAGGTTGTTGGCAGCACTGTAGACATCCTTGAAGTTGTCAAAGAAGTTGCTCACCGCCGTGCGGAAGGGGCCCGGGGTAATGGCACGGTAGCCTTCTGCCGCCGGTTTGATCACCCAGCGATCGGCCTTGTCATTAAAGGCGTACATGGAGCGGTTGAACGACTCGTACGGGTCTTGCGGTGTGCTGGGGTGGGGGCTGGCGCAGCCGGCCAGTAACAGGCTGGCTACCAGCAGGCCGCTGCGCAGTGCATGGCGCGTGCAGGTCATGGTTCAGTCTCCTTGTGGCCCGGTCAGCAGGCCACGCAGTGCGTACAGGTCGACAAGTTCGGAAAGGCGGGCAGGCCAGTTGAGCAACTGCAATGGCTGCTCCGCTTGCTGGGCCGCACGCCTGCAGGCCAGCAGCAAGGCTAGCGCGGAGGAGTCAGCCTCGCTGATGCCGGACAGGTCCAGCTGCAGTGGGCCACGCGCTACCCTGGCGGTCAGCGTGCTCAAAAGCTGGCCACTGGTGCGCATGTCCAGCTTGCCTGTCAGGCGGCCGTTACCTGCCGTGGTTTCCTCAAACATGGCTATGTTTCCTGCTTATTTGCTGGCCGGGATGGCGGCGTTTTTGTCCTGCAGCATCTTGATCAGGCCATCAACACCGTTTTTGTTGATTTCCTGATTGAACTGGTTGCGGTATACGGTGACCAGGCTGGCACCTTCCACGCTGACATTGAATACCTTCCAGCCTTGCGCGGTCTTGTAAAGGGTGTAGTCAACGGCAACCGGGCCCTTGTCGTTGCCAGGCAGGCTGACGGACGATTTCACGGTCGCTTCGCGGCCGCTGTTACCCATGGTAGCATTGGGCTGGATGTCGATCTGTGCGTTCTTGAAACGGGTCATGGTGCTGGAGTAGGTGCGGACCAGCAGGTTCTGGAATTGCTGAGCCAGTGCGCTTTGTTGCGCAGGACTGGCCTGACGCCAGCCCAGACCGACTGCCAGGGCGGTCATGCGCTGGAAGTCGAACTGCGGAACGGCCAGCGCTTCCACTTGCTGGCGAACCTGCTTGGTGTTCTTGCCGTTTTCCTGTTTCAGGACGTCCATGATCTGGCGCGAGGTTTCACGAACCTGTTCAACCGGATTGTCCGTGGCAGCCAGGGAGTGGGCGCTCAGGCCCAGCATGACAAGGAAGGTAGCGATCAGTTTTTTCATGGTATCGGTCATTCTTGATGAGTTGTGCACAAGGTCTGTGATTATTGCGCGCCAGAAGCGCTGTTCTTGTTGTTGCCACCGGTGAAGCTGGTCATGAACTTGCCGATCAGCTGTTCCAGCACCAGGGCGGAAGAAGTCAGGGTGATGTGTTCACCCGGTTTCAGTTCATCCGGGTCGCCGCCTTGCAGCAAACCGATGTACTGCTCACCAAGCAGGCCTGCAGTCAGGATTTCGGCACTGGCATCACGGCTGAAGGTGTACTGCTTTTCCAGATTCAGGGTGACACGGGCGCGGTAGGTCTTGGTATCCAGCTGGATGGCTGCCACACGGCCCACCACGACCCCGGCTTCCTTGATGGGGGCTTTCACTTTCAGGCCGCCGATATTGTCGAAATCCGCGTACAGGGTGTAGGTCTGATCAGCGCTTTGCGGCGTGAGATTGGCCACTTTCAGCGACAGGAACACCACGGCGGCAATGCCGATTGCCACAAACAGGCCGACCCACAAATCAATAGTAGAGCGTTTCATTCCCTATTTCCTAGAACATGAAGGCGGTGAGGACGAAGTCCACCGCCAGGATAAGCAGTGCGGAGGTCACTACCGTGCGGGTAGTGGCTGCGGAGACGCCAGCCGCCGTGGGCGTGGCATCGTAACCTTCGAAAACGGCAATCAGGGTGACGACGATGCCAAAACACAGGCTCTTGATCAGGCCGTTGATCACGTCATAGTGCAGGTCGACATTGTTCTGCATTTGCGACCAGAAGGTGCCTGAATCCAGGCCTATCATCACCACGCCAATCAGATATCCACCGAAAATGCCCATTACATTGAACATGGCGGCCAGGATGGGCATGGAAATGACGCCGGCCCAGAAGCGGGGAGCCACCACGCGGGCGATGGGGTTCACCGCCATTACGCTCATGGCATCCAGTTGTTCAGTGGCTTTCATCAGGCCGATTTCCGCCGTCATGGCACTGCCGGCGCGGCTGGAGAACAGCAAGGCAGCCAGTACCGGGCCCAGTTCGCGTAATAGCGACAGTGCTACCAGTGCACCCAGTGCATCGGCTGAACCAAAGCGCGACAGCGTGTTGTAGCCCTGCAGGCCCAGCACCATGCCGACGAACAGGCCTGACACCACCACGATGATGACGGACATCACGCCAGCGAAATAGATTTCGCGGATGGTGAGGTTGAAGCGAAGCAGGCTTTGGCCTGAGTACCGCAAGATAGCCAGCAGGAAGCGGGTGATGAAACCCAGCCGCCAGATGGCATTGATGGTGCTGTGACCCAGTCGACGCAGCGGTGACAGCAGCAGTTCAGTCATGCTGGCTTCCTTTCAGGCCCAGATCCTGCTGCAGGGAGGTGCTGGCAGGGTAGGCAAAATGGACTGGGCCGTCGGCTTCGCCCCACATGAACTGGTGTACCCAGGGGGAGGGCGAGCTGCGGATGTCTTCCGGTGTGCCATCGGCCACTATTTCACCATTGGAAACAAAGTAGACGTAGTCGACGATATCCAGCGATTTGTGCACATCGTGGGTCACCATGATGGAAGTGGTGCCCAGGGCGTCGTTCAGTTTCTTGATCAGATGGGCAATCACGCCCAGCGAGATCGGGTCCAGTCCGGTAAACGGTTCGTCATACAGCATCAGCTGCGGGTCCAGCGCAATGGCACGCGCCAGTGCCACGCGACGGGCCATGCCGCCGGATAGTTCAGCCGGCATCAGGGCCTGGGTGCCGCGCAGGCCGACAGCGGCAAGCTTCATGATCACCAGGTCATGAATCATGCTCTCTGGCAGGCGGGTGTGTTCGCGGATGGGGAAGGCGACGTTGTCCCCGACCGACAGGTCGGTGAACAGCGCGCCAAACTGGAACAGCATGCCCATGCGGCGGCGGTGCTCGAACAGTTCGGCATGGCTCATGGCGGCGACATCACGGCCATCCACCAGCACCTGGCCGGCGCTGGGGCGGATCTGGCCGGCAATCAGCCGCAGCATGGTTGTCTTGCCACTGCCGCTGCCACCCATGATGGCAACCAGCTTGCCACGCGGGATGGTCAGGCTGATGTTTTTCAGGATGGGGCGTTCACCATAGGCGAAGCTGACATTCCTGAATTCGATGAAATGGTCTGAAGACACGGATTTTCCGGATGAAAAACGTGATTGGCGTCACGGTTTTGCAGGGTTCAAGACAACAGGATTTTATCGACTTGTCTGCTGCTCGCCAAATGAACATGGTTTCAACATGTAACGATGCTGCCTGTTGTCCCAAGGCAGGAAGTGAAACAAGACACGAATTTCATGTGTCCGGTCGTGGCGCACTGCAGGAGCAGAGGCGCAGTGTTCACCCTTGAACATGGCAGGAACAAAAGACAAAGACCCGGCCAGGCCGGGTCAGTTCCTGCACCATGCTGCCGTCAGCAAGACGGCAATGGTGTGTTATACGCCACGCAGCAGGTCGTTGATGCTGGTTTTGCTGCGGGTTTGCGCATCCACTTTCTTGACGATGACAGCGCAGTACAGGCTGTGGCTGCCATCCTTGGACGGCAGGTTGCCCGATACCACCACCGAACCCGGCGGAATGCGGCCATAGCTCACTTCGCCGGTTTCACGGTCGTAAATCTTGGTGGACTGGCCGATATAAACGCCCATGGAGATGACCGAGCCTTCGCCTACAATCACGCCTTCCACCACTTCGGAGCGGGCACCGATGAAGCAGTTGTCTTCAATGATGCTGGGGCCGGCCTGCAACGGTTCCAGTACGCCGCCAATGCCGACGCCGCCGGACAGGTGAACGTTCTTGCCGATCTGGGCGCAGGAGCCGACGGTGGCCCAGGTGTCCACCATGGTGCCTTCATCCACATAGGCGCCGATGTTGACATAGGACGGCATCAGTACGGTGTTCTTGGCAATGAAGCTGCCCTTGCGCGCCACGGCGCCCGGCACCACGCGGAAACCGGCTTCCTTGAAGTGGGCTTCGCTCCAGTCGTGGAACTTGGTGTCTACCTTGTCGAAGTAGCGGCTCACGCCGTCATCCTGCACCACGTTGTCGCGGATGCGGAAGGACAGCAGCACGGCCTTTTTCACCCACTGGTTGACCACCCAGTCGCCGTCCACTTTTTCGGCCACGCGCAGGCGGCCGTTGTCCAGCTCGGTGATGACCTGGCCAATGGCGGCCTTCAGTTCGGCGGAAACAGTTGCCGGGGTGATGTCGGCACGTTTTTCGAAGGCTTCTTCGATCAGGGCTTGAATCGGATGCATGTGATGGAGTCCTTGGGCAATGTGAATGGAAACAGTCATAGCTGGTGGATGTCGTTTATATGGTTGTTGTCTTGACGAAACGCACGATGCGTTCGGCGGCAGCCTGACATTCTGCCAGTGTCGCGACCAGAGCGATACGGATATAGCCGCTGCCCGGGTTCACACCGTGGGCGGTGCGGGCCAGGAAGGAGCCTGGCAGCACGGTAATGTGCTCCTGCTCGAACAGGGCGCGGGCAAAGGCGGCATCATCTCCGCCCGGCACTTTGGCCCACAGGTAGAAGCTGGCATCCGGCAGGGCCACGTCCAGTACCTCGGCCAGCATGGGGGTAACGGCCTGGAATTTGGCGATGTAGGCAGCACGGTTTTCTTCGACATGCGCTTCGTCGTTCCAGGCTGCCACGCTGGCCGCCTGGATGGTGGGGCTCATCGCACCACCCTGATAGGTGCGGTACAGCATGAAGCTGGCCAGCAGGGTGGCGTCGCCGGCAACAAAGCCGGAGCGCATGCCCGGCGCATTGGAGCGCTTGGACAGGCTGGTGAACATCACCAGTCGTTCAAAGCCACGGCCCAGCTTGCGGGCGGCTTCCAGCCCGCCCAGCGGCGGCTGGCCGAAGTGGATTTCCGAATAGCACTCGTCGCTGGCAATGACAAAGCCGTAGCGGTCGGACAGCGCGAACAGCTTCTTCCAGTCATCCAGCGACATCACCGCGCCGGTGGGATTGCCCGGGCTGCATACGAAAACCAGCTGGGTACGCGCCCATACGCTTTCCGGTACGCTGGCCCAGTCGGGCTGAAAACCCGTGCTGGCGGTACAGTTGACATAGAAGGGTTCCGCGCCTGCCAGTAGTGCCGCGCCTTCGTAAATCTGGTAAAACGGATTGGGTGAAATCACCACCGGTTTTTCAGCCTGCTGGCTGTTGACCACCGTCTGCACAAAAGCGAACAGGGCTTCGCGGCTGCCATTGACCGGTAGCACTTCCTTCTCTGCATCCAGTTGCAGGCCGTAGCGGCGTTGCATCCAGTCGGCACACGACTGGCGCAACTCCACACTGCCCAGGGTGGCCGGGTATACCGACAGGCCGCCCAGCGATGCGACCAGCGCTTGCTTGATGACTTCTGGTGTCGGGTGTTTGGGCTCACCGATGGACAGGTTGATATGCGGCTTGTCAGCCGGGACCGCACCAGCCATCAGCTGACGCAAACGCTGGAAGGGATAGGGTTGCAGGCTTTCCAGGTGGGGATTCACGCTTGGTTCTCTCTGTTGCAGTGGGGGCTGGCCGGGATATCGGCCGCCGCTGATCCGGTTTGGCGGACTGCATGGCAGTGCCGCAGAATCGCCCATCTTAAGAAATCGTGATGCCTCTTGTAAAACAAAAGCTTCTTGCCATTGTTGCTGTTGTCACTACCGCGCTGGTCTGGGGCCTGATGTGGTACCCGTTTCGCGTGCTGAGCCAGCAAGGTATCAGCACGGCGCATACCTCGCTGCTGGTTTACCTGCTGGCTGCCTTGCTCGGTGGTGTGCTGTTCTTTGACGTCTACCGCAAGCAGCTGCGCTGGCATCCGGTATTGCCGCTGCTGGCGCTGTTGTTTGGCTGGTGTAATTTCAGCTACACCTGGGCGGTGTCCGAGGGCATGGTGATGCGGGTGCTGCTGCTGTTTTACCTGTCACCCTTGTGGTCTGCCTTTTTTTCGCGCCTGCTGCTGCATGAACGCCTGACGCGCAGTGGCTGGCTGGTGGTGGCACTGTCACTGGCCGGTTGCATGATCATCCTGTATCGTCCCGGCCTGCTGGATGGTGCAGCATTGCTCAGCCAGCGTTATGAGTGGCTGGCGCTGTCCGGCGGCATCACCTTTGCCCTGGGAAATGTGCTGAGCAAGCGGGCACGCGACCTGCCGGTGCCGGTCAAGTCTGCCACCATCTGGGTGGGGGTGGCGTTGATGGGTTTGCTGGCGCTGGGGGCGCGGCAGCAATTGGGCAGCTTGCTGGATGTATCGTGGACGGCCGTGCTGATTCTGGCTCTGTTGGGCGCAACCTTGCTGGCCACCAGCATCATCTCCCAGCATGGCGTCAGCCTGCTGCCAGCCAACCAGACCATGACCCTGATGCTGCTGGAACTGGTATTCGCTGCCATCTCGGCCTATCTGTTGGCCGGTGAGGCCATGCGGCTGCAGGAATGGCTGGGTGCGGCGCTGATCGGCGGGGCCAGTCTGTTATCCGGTCAAATGACGCAGCCTGTGGCTGCCAAGGAGCAAACATGAATATCCGGCCCATGCAGGCAGGGGACTTTAGCGCTTTCTGGCCTGTTTTTCAGGCCATCATCCAGGCGCAGGAAAGCTATGCCTACGACCCGCAACTGACTGAGGATCAGGCACGTGCCTTGTGGTGTGAGCTACCACAGGAGACCTGGCTGGCCGAAGAAGACGGCGTGGTGCTGGGCAGCTATTTCATCAAGCCCAATGCCGCCGGTCCGGGTGCCCATGTATGCAATTGCGGCTATATGGTGGCCCCGGCGGCGCGGGGCAAGGGCGTGGCGTCCGCGCTGTGCGCGCATTCGCAGCAGCGTGGGCGCGCACTGGGTTTTCTGGCCATGCAGTTCAATGCAGTAGTGGCCAGCAATACCGTGGCAGTAGCCTTGTGGAAGAAACTGGGTTTTGCCGAGGTAGGCCGGGTGCCGGGCGCTTACCGGCACCGTAGCCTGGGCCTGGTGGACTGCCTGATCATGCACAAATGGCTGCAAGCGCCCGAAGCGGACAAGCCGTTGACGGCATCGGCCCCGCTGATTGCCCGCAAGAACATTGAAGCGGTGGTGTCACGCAAGCGCAAAAAGAACTGATGGATCAGTAATGCGGCGGTATTTCGTCGCGCAGCGAGCCGCCGCTGTTGCCGCTGTCGGGCTGGGCGGCCTTGAATTGCTGGTACACCAGGCGCAGCTGCTGTTGCAGCAAGTCGATTTGCTGTTGCTGGCGGGCAATGGTGTTGTTGAGGCTGTCGAGCAGGTCGTCCTGGAAGGCGATTTTCACTTCCAGCTCAGTCAGGCGGTCTTCGGTATTCATGCGTGCATTTTACCTTGGCCGGCACATGGCCGGTTATTGGATGATGTCGTCGTTATGGAATAAGAATTCCAGTTTTTATTGTTTTCCGGAATTAAAAGCTACGGTTACAGTGCTTCCATTACCCAATGCCGCAGTACGGCGGCACAACAGGAGAATGGACATGGATGCCTTGCTGGTTGGCGGCGACAGCCTGGGACAGATTCCCGAAGTGCTGGCACTGTACGATATCCGGATTGCGCGCCACATTACCGGCCGCAACACACTGCATCAGCGCAAATTGCCGCTGCCCAAGAATACCCAGATGCTGATTCTGCTGACTGACTATCTGGGGCACAACGCCATGCGGCATTACCGCGACACAGCCGCCGCCCGTGGCATTCCGGTACTGGCTTGCCGTCGTTCGGCCACCGCGGTGGCCGAGCGCTTGCAGCATGATGGCTGGCAGCCGGCCTGAGTACCTTCAGTTACGTGCCGGCTGTACGCTGAAGCTTTCAATCTCCTCCAGTTGCATGATGGCGCGTGACAGGTCCACCACATTGATCATGTGGTGCTTGTTGATGGCGGAAACCATGAAGCCCCAGTCGCTGATCCGGGCGTCCACCTTCAGTGCAATGCTGTCTTCGTGTACCACGACGCCCAGTGTGAGCAGGTCGCGGCACAATTTGTCCACCGTCCATTGATGCTCGCGCAGCACGGTCAGGTTTACATACAGGCTGAAGCGGCGCGGCAGGCGGTTTTCCATCCAGTTGAGCAGCCGCATGCAGATGACGCACAGCACGGTCACTGCAATGGCTGACAGATAAAACCCCACACCCACCAGAATGCCGATGACCGAGGACATCCATACCGAGGCCGCCGAGGTCAGGCCGCTGATGGACATGCCTTCCTTCATGATCATCCCGGCACCGAGAAAACCCACACCGGTCAGCACACCCTGCGCAACCCGTGTCATGTCGCCGTGCATGATGTCGGTGTGAATGCCGCCGTACCAGAAACCGGAATAACCCACCATGCTGATGACCCCGGCAGAGGCCATGGAAACCAGCCCGTAGGTGCGCATGCCGGCGGCACGCCCGTTGGACCAGCGCTCATAGCCCACCAGGCAGCCCAGCAACAGGCCACCGAGCAGGTTGCAGGTAATCAGTAAGTTCACTTCCCATTTTTGTGCCGACCAGTATTGGTCCAGCAGATCGACAAAGCTGACGCTCATGACAGGCTTTCTTGTTGATTTTTCATCTCACCGTCATAGCAGGCTAGGCCTCGGCAGGCCGTGCGGCAAGACAATTCGCGCAGGCATATTGCCGGACATCAATCCGGGTTAGTGGCTGGGCGCAAGGCCTTGATGATGTACAGGTCGAAGCGGGTGGATTTGCCATCCAGCACGGCAGAAGGTTTTACCCCGGCAATGGGAGCACCCAGTCGCGGACGCTTCACCACCACCCGCACCCGTGCGGCGCTGATGGCGGCTTCCAGCAGGCGGGCGCTGTCCATGTCATCGCCAATCACATGCTGGAAGGCCTGCATGTCTTTCTTGGCTGCAGCGCTTTTCTTGTCGGTATCGGGGAACATCGGGTCGACAAACACCACGTCCGGTTGCTGGTCGGCAGGCAACTGTGCCAGCCAGTCAGCCGAGTTGGCATGCACCAGCCGCATGCGACTGGCGATATCGCTGGTGTCGACCGCGCGTGCTGCCCGTTCCAGGGCATCAAACAGTAGTGCAGCGGCTACCGGCGAGCGCTCCACCATGGTGACCTGGCAACCCAGGCTGGCCAGCACAAAACTGTCGCGTCCCAGGCCTGCGGTGGCATCAACAATGCTGGGCAGGTCTTTGGCACCTTTCAGTCCTACTGCCTTGGCTACCGGCTGACCACGGCCGCCGCCTTGCTCGCGCCGGTGGCGGGCCGCACCTTCGACAAATTCGGCATACACCGCACCGTGTTTTCCGGTGGTGACCAGCTCCAGCCGTGCCGGCCCCAGCTCCAGCCAGTACCCTTCAGACGGGCGGTGTTGGATGAGGGGCAGGGCAAAGCGCCGCGCCAGTTCGGCGGCATGCTCGCGGCGGGCGCTCTCGCTACAGAACAGCGGGGTGGGCTGAATAGGGCTAGTTGGCATCATGCCGGCACGATACGGGATGTGCGGCAGTGCGGCAAGCTGCCTGTCCCAGTCGCCATTGCCGCATGACATCAGGCAAGGCATAAGGGGCGGATGCTGAAACTTGCCCTGTTTGTTGCCGGTATCGTGTGCTGTGCCTTTTTGCCCACCCTGCCTTCCCTGTGGAGTGTGGGTGGATTGTGGCTGCTGATGTATCTGCTGGAACGTGTGGCAGCACCACGGCTGGCCGGTGTCGTGGCACTGCTGGCCGCCTTGTTGCTGGGGCTGTTCTATGCCGATGCCCGAGCACAATGGCGGATGGCGCAGGCCCTGCCAGCTGCCTGGTGGCAAAAACCGGTGTCCTTGATTGGTGTGGTGCGGGGCTTGCCTGTGCAGGGGCAATACGGTGTGCGCATGCAGTTTCAGGTGGAACAGGTGCTGACGCCGCAGGCGAAGCTGCCAGCGCGGGTGCAGCTGTCGGTCTTTGTACGCAAGGGCGAGCTTGCCCCGACAGGCGTATGGCGGGCGGGCGATCGCTGGCAGCTGACCGCCCGTTTCCGCCCGCGACAGTCCACCGCCAATCCCTTTGGTTTCGATGCCGAGCAGTGGCTGTGGTCCGAGGGCGTGCTGGCCAGTGGCACGATGTTGCCCGGTGCGGTGCGACTGGGGGAGGACCATGGCCTGCTGGCGCGGGTGGACCGCTTGCGCCAGCAACAGGTGCTGCGTATCGAATCCGTGCTGGGCACTTCGCGTGCCGCCAGTCTGGTGGCCGGGCTGACGGTCGGGGCGCAGCAAAGCATTGCCCGTGCCGAATGGCAAAGCCTGGCGCGCACCGGCCTGACCCACGTGGTGTCCATTTCCGGCCTGCACATCACCATGGTGGCCGGCATGGTGGCAGGTTTGATCGCCCTGGTGTTGCGCCGCTGGCCATTGCCCGGCCTTGCGCCACGATTGTGCATTGTCTTGTCCGGTGTAATGGCCGCGGCTGCCTATGCGGTACTGGCCGGTTTTTCCGTGCCTACCCAGCGCACCTTGTACATGTTGTGCTGCATGGCCCTGATGCTGTTGGTACGGCGGGTCTGGTCGGGCTTGCACATCTGGTGGCTGGCACTGGCACTGGTGTTGTTGATTGATCCTTTTGCCGTACTGGCTCCGGGTTTGTGGTTGTCATTCGGGCTGGTGGCGGCCTTGATGCTGGTTTCTGTCGGTCGCAGACGTCCCGCAGGCAAGTACTGGCAGGCATTGTCTGGCCAGTGGGCGGCGACGGTGGCCTCCTTGCTGCCCTTGCTGACGCTGTTTGGCAGTTTTCCACTGGTGTCTCCGCTGGCCAACGCTGTGGGAATACCGCTGGTTTCCGTGCTACTCACACCACTGAGTCTGCTGGCCGTGGCATTGCCGTGGGCGCTGCCCTTGCAATGGGCCGGCTGGTTGGCCGAGTGGTTTTATCGCGGTGTCGACTGGCTGGCGGCCTGGCCACCATGGCAGGTGGCGGCTGTACCGTGGCCGCTGTTGTTGCCGGGTGCCATCGGCAGTTTGTGGTTGCTGGCACCGCGTGGCATGCCCGGTCGTCTGCTGGGTGTCAGTCTGCTGCTGCCTGTTTTGTTCTATCAGCCCCCAGCAGTAGAGCCCGGGACATTGCGTATCAAGGTTCTTGATGTCGGACAGGGTCTGTCGGTACTGCTGCAGACGCGCAACCACGCCTTGCTGTTTGATACCGGGGCGGGGGAGGGGGAGCGCTGGGTGCTGCCGCAACTGCGCGGTCTGGGTGTGCGTCAGCTGGATGTGCTGATGCTGTCGCATAACGACAAGGACCACGATGCCGCGGCAGCAGACATCGTGGCAGCCATGCCGGTGCGGCAGGTACTGGCCGGGCAGCTGGCCACGCTGACGCAATACGGCTTGCATGGCAGCTTGTGTCGGCGCGGGCAAAGCTGGGCGTGGGATGGTATCCGCTTCGACGTGCTGTGGCCGGTGGCTGAGGTGGTACTGAGTGATGACAACAGCCATAGCTGTGTCTTGCGGGTGGCAAGCCGGACGCGGGCCATCCTGATCAGTGGTGATGCGCCGCGGGCGGTAGAAGAAAGGCTGGTGGCGGATTACGGAGCGCAATTGCGCAGCGACATTCTGATGGTGGGGCACCATGGCAGTCGCACTTCCTCGGCCGCATCATGGCTGGAAGTAGTGAATCCGGACTGGCTGGTGTTGAGTGTGGGCTTTCTCAATCGCTACCGCCATCCGCAGCCACAGGTGCTGGCAGCGCTGCAGGCGCAGGGGCGGGTATTGCGTACCGATCAGGACGGCTTGTTAAGCATGACGCTGGGCGATGCCATCTTGCCGCAGTGCTATCGCCAGCTGGCAGCGCGCTACTGGCGCAGCCGTGGCCAGTGCGGCAATGCTTAGGCGGGCTTGCGGTTTACCCGGGCAATCACGCAGTTGCCGTTACCCTGGTATTCGACAGCATCGAACGACAATTTCCGGGCAATCAGGATGCCGCGCCCGTGGCTGGACAGCAGTGAGGTTGCCGGGGTGTCCTGATAGTCCTGCCAGGCAAAGCCATCACCCATGTCCTGGATGGTGAAACTGAAGAAATCCTCATCACGATTAAAGCTGATGCTGACCTCGCGCCTGCCGAGTATCGGGTCCTGCTGGCGGCGTTCCAGCTCGGCTTCCCAGTCGCCTTCTGCCTGTAATTCGGTTTTTTGCTGATAACTGATGGCGAGGTTGCCATGTTCGATGGCGTTCACCATCAGCTCGAACAGGCCGGTAGCCACTTTTTCCGGCTGGGTGCAGGTACGGGCCAGCAGGGCGGTGACCGTCTGGGCTTCTTTCAGCGTGCGCAGGCGGAATTCTGCCTGCTGCAGATGGGCCAGTGCATCCAGATGCTGCTTGGCCAGTTCGCGAAATGCCTGGTGGCGGTCCCAGTGGCTTTGCGCCGCTTTCACCACCGCCAGCAGCATGTCGCGCGAGAAAGGCTTGGTCAGGTAATAAAAAGCCCCGGCCTCCATGCCTTGCTGCACGCTGGCCGGTGAGCCGATGGCCGTTTGCAGGATGACCGGCAGGAAGTTGAGTTCGGGCGTGCTTTTTATCCGCTTGAGTACATCAAAGCCGTTCATGCCCGGCATCATCTTGTCCAGCAACACCATGGACAGGCTGCTGCCTTGCTGTTGCAGGATTTCCCAGGCCTGTTCGCCACTTTCCGCACACACGGTTTCGTAACCGTCGGCTTCCAGCAGCTCGGTCATCAGTTCCAGATTGAAGGGCTCGTCGTCAACGAGCAAAAGTCGATGGGACATGGTCTTCCCCGGTAGGGCCGCTGGTGTTGTGGAATCTCGGCAGCAGGGCAGTGAAAGCGGCACCGCGCGGCACCAGGTTCTCGGCAAAAATCACCCCGTGATGGGCCTGGATGATCTCGCGGCAGATGGCAAGGCCCAGGCCGGTGCCACCCGCCCCGGTCTTGGTGGCGCTGCTCTGGATGAATTTGTCGAAAATGGTTTCGATTTCATCGCACGGAATACCCGGGCCGTAGTTTTCCACGCACAGCATCACCTGCTCGCCTTGCTGCTCGTCCTTTTGCAGGCGTGCCGTCACGCGGATGACTTCGCCATCCGGACTGAACTTGATGGCATTGGACAGCAAGTTGCGCACGACCTGGCCAAGCCGGAAGGGGTCAATGTCGGCGGTCAGTTTCTCCGGCGTGCAGTACAGGTAAATCTTGATATTGCGGCTGCCTGCCAGCGGGGTCATTTCATCGCAGGCCTCACGCAGGCAGTGCGACAGGTCGTAATGGGCAATGTGGTAATCCATTTTGCCCACTTCCATCTTGGCCAGGTCCAGCAGGTCGTTCAGCAGCTGCAGCAAGCGGTTGCCACTGCTGTGGATGCGCTGGAAATACTGGGCCAGCTTGTCATCCTGCAGCTGGCGCGAACGCGCTTCACCGATTTCGGTAAAGCCCAGGATGGCATGCATCGGCGTGCGCAGCTCATGCGACATATTGGCCAGGAATTCGGTTTTGGCACGGCTGTTTTCTTCGGCCAGCGTCTTGGCCTGGCGCAGCGCATCTTCCATTTCGCGCTGGGCGGAAAAGTCCTGATACAGCCAGATGGTGCCGAGCTTGGGCACGGACGGATTGACGGCACGGCCAAA
>NZ_JAELUD010000074.1:0-19678 GCF_016429185.1 Aquitalea sp. ASV11 | reverse complement strand
CCCCCCCCCCCCCCCCCCCCCCCCCCCCCCCCCCCCCCCCCCCCCCCCCCCCCCCCCCCCCCCCCCCCCCCCCCCCCCCCCCCCCCCCCCCCCCCCCCCCCCCCCCCCCCCCCCCCCCCCCCCAAAACCCTTTTTTTTAGATGTGTATAAGAGACAGTAAATCCGGTAATTAATATTTTAATATCATTGCCGTTCAATTCTGTTTTGCTATCTGGTTCCTTGTTAATATCCAGTTGCAATGGTTGCGGTGGCGGTTGCATATCCATTTTTTTTTGTTGATCTATTTCACGGATTAAATTTCCGCCCGTTGTTGCAGCTAGTGTGCTTTCGGTTGTTAGGTATATGCTGAAGCTTGTTATGATGATTAAATTTGCTGTGGTTGCTATTTTTTTATGATCATTCTTTGCATTTGATGCTTTTTGCATGTTAAATCACGTCTTTTCTGGAAATTTGCAATGTTATTAATGTGTTTCGTTAGAATTAAGACTCTAATTAAACTGTATTATTTGCAAATAAGAAAAATCTGGTAGCGTGGTTGAATTTTCTCTATTAATTACTATGGTTGGTTTTTTGCGCTTTTTAATAAAATATCCAGTAGAATTTTATTCTGTTCGATTAAGGAGTGTTGAGGTGGTGCTGCGCCCATCTGGGTTGAGTCGATACTGTTTACAGGGTCAGATTTTTATAATCTTAAAGCTGTAGCGCATTTGGTGATTTTTGATGGAGTAATAAGTGGCTTTGTGTCTGTGGAGCATGAAAATTTATCCATGATGGATATTAGTCATGGCTGCCGCATTGCTGAGATGGGATCGTAGAGTATGAATGGCTGCAAATAGATAGCGTTGCCAGCTTTACAAAATGAATGCATGCACATTGCATGCATGCGTCCACAGCAATGGTTGTTGGGAGCAGTAGGGTGTGGTGAGGCTGGCGTTTCAATCTAATGAAAATGCACACACTGACAGATTGAGAGGGTAGGGTGAATCCGAATGGTTAAACCGAGTCATTTGATTGTTGCTTGTCGGTTTCAGAGTGGATTGACTGCATACTGCAGGATGCAGGATGCGAGTTGTTTTGGAGGGACAAGAAGGAAGAGCGATCGGCCACTAACCAAATAAAGTATTTGCTCAGGAGACGCCAAGCAGTAATTGTTTTGCTCGCGGTGCAAGTAGGGTGTTTGGCTATGTGGCCTTGGCCTTGTGAATAGGCTGGCAGGTCTGTATGCAGCTGTATCACATCGGTTTGGGTGGCGATCCCCAGGTGATATTCATGGGCCTGGATTCCGCCTTTGCCTGTTAGCCGTGCACATAAAAAAGCCAAGTTACAGCGGTAACTTGGCTTGTGTCATGGACGACCGTTTTTACTTAGTGATTAAAACGGTAACCGGAACCAGATATCAGCAATTTGTTCTTCATGCCGATGATTTATTTGGGGAAAATCGTCATGGGAAGACGGATGTGTAAAGATCACTTGTGTAAAGTACCTTGTCTTCGACTAGTTGTGGCCATCTAGTTGAGAGGTTCACTGCTGACGCTCGACGTAGCCTAGAGGCTGTTCATCGGCCGGAGCGGTCGTTTGGGAAAGTGACGGGTTGATTCACCGGGGCGATTCAAGGCTAGACGTTTGTCATGTAAAATTTCAATGAAAGATTGATCCTCATTCCTGTTTTTGGCGTAATGGGTGATCGAGGCCGAATTGATGTTTGAAGACCCAACTGCATGAGCGTCCCTGCACTACAGACTACGATGCGTACACTTCCACGCCAGGATCCGGACGAAGTTGGCTTGAACCAGCCGGGGTTCCTGTATCTGAACGAACACGTGCTCACGAAAGTGAAGCAGGCCTACGGCGACGCCGGCAAGGGCACGGTTGACGAACTCAAGTTTGGCCCACTGTTCGAACGCATTGCCGAACAGCTCTTCCCCTGGTGCTCCACGCTGACCACCAGGGCGCGTTATTACTTCTTTACTTATGCAATCCTGCAATTGGCGCTCGAACGCACCATCCCGCCGGACAAGCGGGATCCTCAGAGGGACCGGCGCGAATGTGAGGCGATGGCCTTCAAGCTGCGGGGGCCGTTTCGCGCTCATCTGCGCCGCTTCGAAAAATACCTGACACTGTCGCTACATTTGAGTGGCGATGTGGACGGCGCGTTTGGCAAGCGACGCGCTCGGCGTTGGATCGACGTCGAAGGCGGGCGCCATCCGGTGGGCGCCAAGACCTACGAGCGAGTTCTGTCGGAGGATACCCGCTTTGCGAATGTGATCTATCGCTCAGGGACTCGGGAATTCAACCTGTTTATTAGCGCAAGTGCCAACCGGGCGCTCATGACGGCGCAGCTATGCGGTAATCCGGTCTTCACGAGCAAATGGGTGGCGGCCGGAGCGAAATGCTTGGCTGAGTTTCGGACCCTCGTGGATTTCTGGGAGCGCCATGACGATACGGTCTCGAACCAGCCGAACGCCCGTCTGTCGCTAGCAGAGGTCGCCGAAGCGTTCCGATACTCGCCGGCAAAGGACGCGTTTGCTGGATTTGCGTTATCCACCGGGGAAGCGCAATTCCTGTATCAGCAGATTCAGGCCCGCACCCCCTACTGGAATGCGGTTGCGCTGGAGGAGCTTGGCGACCTGTATGCCGACAAACCGGTGACCCTGGCCGACTTGGCCGAGCGATTTATCGGCACCCCTGGCCACGACGATTTGGAGGCTGCACAGCATATTGACGTCGTGACCCGCTACTGGACTCATCAATATGCTCGCATTGTCGCAAAGCATGGCGCCTGCGTCGACTTAGATATGATCCCCCCCGCACTCGACGCGATTCGGCGTTCCCGGGACTGGCTCGATGCTGTCGCGGCGACCCACGACCGTTTCGGAGGCTGGAAGACGGTGTGGCCGTCTTACACGAACTTGGTCGGCGACTGGATTTCGATCACCGAAAGGGGCGACGCGGCAGCTCTAGCCAACGAGCTGATGGCGCGCGCAGAGGCGGTCGTACGGGAACGTGGCAAAGTGGCACCGCATAAACGCGGTGACGGCGACCAGGACGACGAATTGAAGCAGGAGCTCGATTTGATGGAAGGGGGCTTCCGCGCGGACAACGCGAACCGGCTGCTGGCGGAC
Source organism: Aquitalea sp. ASV11 (assembly GCF_016429185.1). NCBI lineage: Bacteria > Pseudomonadati > Pseudomonadota > Betaproteobacteria > Neisseriales > Chromobacteriaceae > Aquitalea > Aquitalea sp. ASV11. Next base: position 16,556 of record NZ_JAELUD010000074.1, on the reverse strand, counting down.
ATCGCTCAAGGTGTATGCCATGGCCAACCTGCCTGAAGTTTGCCTGCTCGAATGCCTGATGCCGCCACCTGGCCACCAGTTTGTCGGCATGGTGGGCAGCACCTACAGCTTGGCTCCCTCCGTGCTGTTGGCGATGCTAGTTGCCGCTACGACCCCGCGCCGTGACGGTGAACCGTTCGCACTGGAAAGGTCGAAGGAAGAAATTCTGGAAGCTATTCGCACTGCGCCGAAACGCTGTCTAATCTTCTGCGATCACCATGCCACTCTGCAAGAGAATGGCGGGCTGTCGTCTCATGAAAAGCTGGCTTTACACAGTGTGGTGAAGAAGGAAGGCCGGGCGAATAACAATTGCGGCAGCCTCCACGGCAAGGTCGTCATTGCGCTCTTTCAGGATGACGATGGAAACCACCTCGCACGGTTGTACGTCGGCAGCAAGAACCTGACTGACACTCCATATGAAGAATTCGGCGTGGTTGTTGATCTGAAGGAAGTCAAGGCCAAGGATGCTGACCTCGTTTCTCTTTCAGTCGCGGATTACCTGCGTTACCTCCATGATTGGGAAGGTGCCCATGTGCAGGTGTCAACCAAGCTGAATCCGCTGCGCATGGTGCTCGACGTGCTGCAAAAACGCCGCTTTCGCTGCTCGCTACCTGGCGTGCAATTTCACTGGCAGGGTCGCCGGCTGCATCCAGACCGGCCTCCGTGTTGGGCGCCCTTGGCGCAGACGCTACGATCGTGGGTCAGGCCAGCCCCATCCGCGGTCTACATCCATAGCCCGTGGGCGCGAGCGACCGCAATCGATCACTTCGTTGAAGCCTGTGGCGACAAAACGCGCATTGTCCTGCGCTGCCTAGATGAACGCCAGCTCGCAATTCGCGATAATCCTCAAGTTCGGTTTGATTTCTACCATGGAAGCGGCGGCCAACTGGAACGCTACCAGTCACATGCCAAGCTGTATCTATTCCGCTGGAAAACCGATGCCTTGCTCGCTTTCGGGTCGGCGAACTGCACTGGGGACGGCTGGGGAATTGAGACTGCCTCCGGTCGCACGAACTCAGAAGTGCTGCTCACGCTGCCCTGTAAGTTCATGACATACCAGACACTGGCTAATCTGCAGGGAGAGGTGGTCGCGCCGAGGCTGGCACAACCGCGCGAGGTGGCGGCCGCAGACTACGCACGCGAGTATCTGGAAGCAATTCGGGTCGACGTTGTGTATGACACCGAAGCGGGCGCATTGTGCTATCGCTTCGACTGGCCCGCCGATCATCCGCACAGGAGTGAGCGGGTGATGGTTGTCCACGAACTAGTTGAAACTGCCAACGACAGCACATCCCTAGTGATTTGGGACAGTACCGGGGTCCCATCGGACGGGGTGGTCCATTGGCAGTACGATGCAGCACAGCTTTACCTGCTGTCGCCGCTAATACGTCTGATCGATCCCGACAGCAGCGTGCAGGTCCACCTTGTCGTTGATCTAGATATCCGATTTGTCGAGGGCCAGACGCAGTTGCGATGCATGCAGTATACGACAGAGGAATTCGTCGAGTCCCTTGCGCGCCTGATGGAGGTGTCAATCGACGGTGGGAACCAGCGCACGCCTGGCACACAGCAGGAGCCACATGACATCGTGGAGCGGTTCATCGCCGGCCTGCGTTTGGAGCGCTATCTGTATCGCATGGCCAGACTGAGGCATACCGTTCCGCAAGAGTACGCTGAGACGATCAACCGGGTAGACCGGTTGATTGCCCTTAAGGCAGACGATCCACGCATGGTAGAGACTATGTTCGGCGCCGCCATTCGCGCCATTCGCGATGCCCATGGAGTACTGAATGAAGTTAAAAGAGTTCCAGGACGACACCGTCGAAACGGTACTTGAAGGATTGCGCAATGGAGTCTTCGCGGTCGCCGATGAAACCGGTCTGGGCAAGACCGTTGTCTGCGGCGACGTCGCACGCAAGTTGATTGAGGCCGACTCCGGTAAAGGCCCGTTCATCATCTATTACGTGGCGCCGTCGCTCGAACTGCTGGACCAAAATCTGAACAGCTTTGTCGAACACCTGCGCGCTACGCTTGAACCCGCCCACGCCTATTCGATCCACCGAGTGGTATCACGCCTGACCCAGATTCCGCTGGTGCTAGCGCAGCGTCAACCCGGCCAGAAGCATATCTTCATCATTGGGTTAAGCCCGGACACTTCGTTTAAGATCAACGGCTGGGGACGAGAGGAGGAGCGTGCCTACCTGGCGGCGCTTTTCGGATACGGTCAAACGAGCGGCATCCGCCGCAGGGTGTGCGACTCCTTCTGGTGTCACAAGAAGGGGCTAGAACCCCGCTTTTCCAGCAAGATCGCTTCCTTTTCCAATCCTGAGAAGCTGGGTTATCTCTCCAATTGGACGGACCATCAGGATTACCAAGAATTGCTGAGCAAGATTCCGCCAGCTGGCCCGCGCACGCCAGCCGGTCTGAAGGCAGACCGCCAGCTGATGATCGAAGTACGCAGGAAAATTGCCGCGTTCACTGTGCAATCACGGGCGACGCTACCGCACCTAGTAATCTTCGATGAATGGCACAAGTATAAAAAGACATGCTTTGAACCGAAACGCCAGGCGAAGCCGCATGAGCGCCTGGTAGCTGACTTACTGGCCAAGGCACGGCAATCACAAAAGTCAAAGGTGTTGTTCGTGTCCGCCACGCCGTTTACCGTCGACTATGGCGACTTGCAGCGTGATGGTGGCACGCCGGTATCCAGCGACCTGCGCAGCATGATTCAGCTGTTCTGGGATGAGGAACAATTCGAGATCGAATACCAGCGGCTGCTAAAGAAGCAGCAGGCGTTCGTCCAGGCGATGGAGCAATTGCTAGCGCATACGGATGCCGCCAATCTGGAGTCGCTGAAACAGGAGGCTCGGCGTAGCCAAGGCGCGTACGAGGCGGAATTGCGCCGATACTGCGTCCGCACGGAGCGCCCGAAAAGTGCCTTGACTGATGATTCACCGTCGGACGCCGACGGCTGGGATCAGGTGTTTGTCTCCGGGTCAGCTAAAGCCTTCATAGACCGCTTCGGCGCAGCAAAGGGCGTGCGGTCGCCGATTGTGTCGATGTGGATGGACGGACATGACTTCATCGACGCGGGCTATGCCGGGCTGAAGGGGCTGCAGATACCCCCCATTCGCGAGACGCATTGGAAAATGGCACGCCTAGTGAGAATGCTGGAAGATTCGTTTGGTTTCCAGGACGGTTTGCATAGCCTCGCCCACCCGCCGCTATGGATCAACCCGGAGCAGCAGCGCCGCGGCTGCAAACACTTAATCTTTTCGGAATTCCACTTCGTCCCAGACGAAATCTGCGAGCGTTTGAAGATCCGCTCCAAGATCAAGGACACAAATCGCTTCAGCGGCAGCGTGTTAGGGGTATTCCCACTGGCAATGAAAAAAGGTAAACGAGTCGCGAATAGCGAAACCCTCAAGCGCAGTATCCACTTTCCAGTCTTTTTTCCCTTCCTCTTCTGGGAGCTGGAACCCGCCGAGCGTAAGCGCCGGTTGGCAGGTGGTGTCCGGGAGCGCATTCACCGAGCCATCGAAATAGCGACGTCTGCTGCCGAGGCAGTATTGCAGGTTGATGAAATCATCTTGGCCAGCGATCCGAATTATGTCGCCGCGCTCAGGCTGCGTCGGGAGTGTGTCGACACCTGCTCCCCTATCCCCACCACACCACAACTCCGAGGCTATCTGACTGCGATCGTTAATAGTAAACTGGATCGCTGGGCACCGGGTTGTGCCCTTGCCCGGCTAATCGGGGGGCAGCGCAAGCGCGCGAGTGGAACCAAGCTTGAGCAGTACGAATCCATGGCAATGGGAATGGCTGCAGCGGTGATGCGCTTGTTTGTGTCTCCGGAAGCTCAGGTCATGTCTCTTAAGAATCGCAAAATACCAAACGCACTATCGCGAGTGCTCCCGGGACGTGCGCCAAAACTACTGAAGTTTGCTCTGTGGTACAGCAAGCGATTTAAATTGGAAGCGACCTTGCAGGAGTTCGCAAATTTGCTGGCTGCTGGTGGCAAGGACGGGGGCGCCGTGCTTGCCGATATCCGCGCTGCCATGTCGCTCAAGCGTGGCAATGTTGGGACAAAGTTCTTTCGCTCCTTCCACGACCGAAAGGCCGACGACACCTCCATGGCCGAGGAGGGCGAAGAGGTCACGGAGAAGAGCCTGCGGACTGCCTTCAATTCTCCGTTCGCGCCTTACGTGTTGGCGTCCACCAGTGTTGGTCAGGAAGGCCTCGATTTCCATCGTTACTGCGATTCTGTGATCCATTGGACGCCGCCTGGCAGCCCCGCGGCACTACGCCAGCGCGAGGGCCGGGTGGATCGCTATCAGTCACTGCAGGTTCGCAGGGCACTGTGGCGCCTTGCTCAAAACGGAGAGCAACCGGATACGAATGGACATGGCGACATGTGTCCGGACTTCGTGGTCATGCACCGTGGGCAACGGGAAAACCAATCTCGCCGGACAGTACTTTACCTGCCTTTCACGGCACAAGCGGCCATTTGGCAGCTGTGCCTGCGTCGCATGCACTACGATGATTTGTTAATTGGTGCGCCGGATCCTCTAGCTGACGAGCGAGCACTGTTGAATGCACTCGACCGCCACACGCCAGAAGAGCGGGCACGGCGTTTTGCATTCCTTAAGGAGTTTTCAATCTCGCTGCGTCCGCGCTTCGAGAAGTTTTAATGCGGGTGTGTCAAATTTTGCTATCCGTATCGAAACGGCTCGACAGCTAGCGCAGCGGGCAGACAGTCTCCTCTGATCGTTTGTGTGGGCAGTCCACGGTGTTGGATCAGACAGGTAATGAAGTGGCATCCTCACAGCGTGCGCGGTGCCAAGTGAGGTATGTCATGTGTGCGTCGGTCAACCAGCGTAGCGTCATGTCTGACGCCAATCCCAGACAGGCCAAGTCAGTATGCCCAATTCGAGACGACACCAAGATGCGCCGGTTATTGTCAAAGCTGATCAGGAACCGGTCGAACAGTGCATCAAGGTTCGCCACCAGCAAGAAGCCGTTGAACACGTCTAGCCGTTCAGCATCGCTGTCACATTCCGACCAGGGCTTGGCATGGCTGGCGCGCAGTACCTCGGGCAATGCCAGCCCTGTCACCGCACACGCACCTCCCCAATAGTCGAGCATGGCTTCGCGGAACTTTTGCTGGCCGACACGTTGACGCACCAACCTCTCGACCTCTGTGCCCCCAAGGCCTGCAGGCAATTGTGCCAAATGGGCGACCACCGATGCCTGGTAGTCTTGGGCTGCTTGGCTGGGCAAAGCGCGCGTCAGATCTGCCGCTCGGCGAAGCAAAGTCGCCAGACCGGCTTCGGATACGGCAGCAAAGCTGCCCGCTTGGCAGTGATGCGGGAAAGTTCGGCACATCTCAGGTAAGAGCGAGGGTTCTTCAGCCAGTAAGTGCAACACATAGCCGCCAGTGGGCGATGCCACCACTTTCGCACTTGTGGCATGCCGAGCAGAGGCTAGCACCACGCCAGCGGGATCACTGGCCAGCACGTGTTCAAAGCCATGGTCATGGCCGACCTTTTCAATCAGGGCACGCTGAAGTGGATTCATCGTTGGGCGCCTTTGGAGAAATCCATCCGGTTCCATTCGATGGTGCGCCTGCGCCAATGGGTCTCAATGGCCTGCGTAAAGTCCGCCCGAACGAGCTTGGCCCTGGACTCACACCACTGCGCAGATTCCCGACGAATGATCACGCCCTCCAATGGGCCATGGCGATAGCGGCTGGAGCTGGTGGTCACGAGCTTTTGCAGCGAGGCGATGGTGTGCCGCCCATGTGCGACCTGAGGCACCGTGGCCAATCCCACCGATGCGGCCAGAGCATTGCGGCGCGTACTGCACCAGAAGCGGCCTTCCTGCCGGTCATAAACATCAAATAGCAAAAACCAATCGGGTAGCGCGACATAGTCCAGCGAATGACGGGCAGCGCACCACTCGCCAAACAGCATGAGACCGGGCGTCAAAACACTGCGAAGCGTATCGCCGTGCTGGGCCAGCCACGCTGGTAACCGAGCAAACTGTCCGGCATGGGGTTCGGTCAGATATTGACCACGGTTTTGAGCGCGCAAGCTGCTATCGGGCAACAGAGAAAAGCCCAGGTTAGCACCATCCAGCTTTTCTTCCACCGCCACATCTCCTACCAGAAAGGCTTGCACCTCGGCAGGTGAAAGCACCTTGTCATTACGCGGAGTGTCCTGACCCAGCCAGGTCAGATGCGGGGTGTGCGGGAAGCGAAAGAAGTCCTCAGTCATGCTTGGCCCACTTTGGCTTGATACCAATCCGGCGGAAGTAACGGATGAAAACAAATCCCGATGGCTTCCAACTGGGCTTTGGCAAGATGCCAGTCTGTTTCAGCGCCATACACGATAGGTGGCGACTCATCAAACAGGATCAGCGCTGCTAATGCACATGCGACCCACTTTCGGTCCTCCCGGTCTGTGACGAGGAGCTCGTGACCATGGTCTAGCACAGCAATGTGTTCGCCATTGCCCTCAACAGAGTCAATCGGAACGAGATCAGTCTGCATTCGATCAATCTTGCTTTGCAGCACCCGCATACCGTATTCCTGCTCACGCCAGTTGTGGGGCATGTTGCGCTCATACTCTGCCAGCACCAAGCCGACATCATCTAACACGATACGGTTGTCCGAGAGCTCGAACTCCACAAGCCATTTGTATACCAGTTCGCGCAGATCAATTTCCCGCGGCATGGCTCGGGCTGCAACGTTAGACAGTTCAGAGATGGCGCTGGCAGCCAGCATCACGTTGGTATCAACTAGGAACATTGCCATCTTGGGCCCTTAGCTCTCTGGCTCGCTTGATTGCCAACGCGGTTTGCTCCCTCGTCTCGCCCAACGCATCGCCAAAGAAACCTTCGGGCCAGTTCCTAACTCGCCCCAAGTCATCGACTTCTAGTGACTTAATGCGGGCATCGCGCCCTTCTCGCTCCACAAAGTACATGGCGGTAAAAGACAATGGCAAACTCTGTTTGGCCACTAGCGTCTGCATACGGCGAAATATATGTTCTGAGTGCGTCTCAACTACAAACTGAACGCCTCGCATCTGACTGGCATATGAGAAAAGATTCGCCAATTCACTTTGCGCCAGCGGATGGAGATGCGTTTCTGGCTCTTCAATGATAAGAATATGCCCGCGGCGAGCAAACAACGTTGCCACAATTACGGGAAGAACCTGCGAAACGCCAACGCCAACATCCTTGAGATTGGATACGCTATCGCCGTTGAGCACCAAAAGCTCATATCGGTCAGATTTTCCGAGGCGTTTTACCTTTAGCCCTGTAGCAAGTTTCATCTGCCGTAGCCAAAAAATAGTTGCATTCCACAAGTTGTCAGGATTGGTAGAATGCCGCCCATTCAATTCACCACTAACAACGGCGCTGGTGATCAATGCCTCTATGGCTAGTGCTCCGTCATCCTTAATTTCAGTAGGCATGCGTCCGTAGCAAAAGTAATCACGCTGTGCTGATCTGCGGATGGGACCTAAATATATGATCTTCTGAAGCTCATGCTCTAACGTATTGCATATATTCTTGAGTCGAATTCCTTCTCCACCTAGCTGATCAACAGCTTGCGGAGGGAGAAAAAAAGATCGATCTGGCCTAAAGAACCTATTTGCTCCGCGCGACTTTCTTTCAGTGGCTATCTGCAGCTTATACATAAAGCTCCGAACGCGAGAGACTGTGAATCCTTCTCCATCGGGGCCTAGACGGAGATATTCGATTTCAGCTGCTTCAGCGAAGCCAGAACGATAGCGTGCAGTAAATACGGAGGACGGCTTTCCCCATTCTGGACTCCAACTAAATTCAATCCCAATTTTCTTGGAAGACATGACTTCATTAGAGGCACCATGTCTGCATAATACATCTTGGAACTGCCCTAAAACCACAGAGTCATTATTCTCCTGCCTGCCAAAATATAAGTCGACAACCAAATCAGTACAGCGAGCCGTCTGCCTAATCAAGAGCAAACTCTGAATTAGACTTGATTTGCCTGAGGAGTTTGTCCCAAGAAGTAGCGTAATCGGTGCAAGACGAATTGGCCCCGTACTACGCCAAATTTTGAAATTTTCTAGTTTGAGATGTGTCAGCATTTCTACAACCTTGATTACATGTAGTAACCATATCGAATTTGAGGTCGATCATGTTCATCCAGATACTTCATGATTTCCCCGACCTTTCTGGCGCAACTGAGCGTGATTGGGTACTTCCCATCCAGCTGAGTGTTGTTCCAGTTCATTTTTGTCAGCCCGAGGATTTCCCTGGCCAGAAAGGCTGGGCTCTGCTCAGAACGGACGACTCGCAACTCAAGTGGCTGAGGGATGTACATTCCTGGATAGGTCTTGTAGTACCAGATTGAGCCACGGGTATAGAGCAACTGCCGCTGATCGTCGAGGACCAGAGATGTACCTCGATAAGGAGGATATGCGCCAACTCTAAAGAGGCGAAGTCGAGAGTCCATAACCGTGACGAAATCAACCGTATCGATGCGCAAGTCCGATGCTGCACCCATAAGGCCTGAAATCTCCGGGTCAGAGAAATTTGATGTTTTGTGAACGACCACTCTGCCAGGGTAGGTTCGCATCGCATTGCGATACTCATCAAGCGCAGCCTTGAACAAGGTATACGCTTGTTCCTCCGATAGCTTTGGAACCCGGTCTCCCTTGTCTAGATGAACGGGCGTGCCTCGCAAAATTAGCCCATTTCCTAACTCGTCAAAAACCTGAGCCAGGCTGGTGTTGAGAGTCTTCTTGTCTCTGCTTCGGTAAAACGCAATACCCAAAGCACAAGAAAGCGTGTTGCTCTCAGATTTTTCAAGGCGCCAGGGGTTGGTCGCGCCTGCCTTGTAATACAGCGCGGTCGCGAGATTCCAAGCCTTGGTTGCGTCATCCTGCTGACTCTTTGCACCGGATACCAATGAGTCTGCACGCACCAATTGAAGCGGCTTGCCCAAGTGCATGGCTTTCGCCTTCAGGGCTCGCCGGAAATTCAGTTCCGATTGGACCTCAATGCTCTCTTCCAGTTTTTCATCACCCTCCATCGCCGAATCTTTGCTGACTGCATCGTAGATGGCCTTGGAAAGCACGCAAACGATCACATCGACAGGTCTGTTCTGCGCGAGGAACTTGATCTCCTCATAGTAGAGGTCGAGAGCGGCTTCAATGCGTTGCGTTCGATTCTTGATTTTTGTTATTTTCTCGATATCCAACTGCCTCAACGGGCGCCCCAAGTCTTGGTTGAACACAAGCTCGGCATGGAATCCCACGTGCTCGTTGAATCCACAGAAGTCTGGAAAGAGGTTGCCTTTATGCTCGTCTACGTCAGCCGATATGGGGGACCTCATTCGCTCGATCAGGCTCGAAAATTCTTCAAGGTCTTTGCTGATGCCGATGGCGCCAATAAGAATCCGGGTTCTTCGTGTGACTGAAACTTTGTCGTACACACCAAAGGCCGAAATCCCTCGTCTTGGGCAGACATGTGAGCCCTCAAAGAACTCAAGCCTTGGCTCGTTGACATGCACCAGTTTCATAAGCTGAACATCCTTCTCGGTTGCACGGAATCCTCTTCGTTGATTGTCGGCAAAGGTCGCCAGCCTGACTCTTCCAATGAGGGAGCCCCATTCAACGTGAGGGGGGAGCCAAACGAAAGGAACGAATCTGATGCCCCTCCCTCCGAGAAAAGATCTTCGTCGTCGATTTTGCACAGCCAGGCAGCTATGAATCGAAAATGATTCATCACCTGCTGATTGTTCTCCTGGCGCTTGATCCAGCTAAGGTGGTCGTGACTGTATCCGGATTGCTTGAAGTCCATACCATAACTAAAAAACCAGCTGGGCGTTATTGCCATGAACCAGTGATCATCCAAACGCAGAAAGTCTGCGGCGAAAGAGAGATGTTTTTGTAGAAATACCTTGGAAGGGTCCTTCTTGTTGAATTGCCTTGAAAAGACATTGCGCTTAGCTTTTTTTTCTCCTTGCCACACCACCTCCCGTTGGTTGAGGCCGTCCTCCAAAGGTAGGAAGACGAATTCACCAATTTCGTTTTCCCACCGCACACGTTCTTTGAATAATCGATGTTGCAGAGAAAATCGCAGCAAGGACTTGAAGACACGATCGTGATCGTCGTCAATCGTGCAGTAATCAGCAGTGCTGTGCTCTTCCGCCGTGCCTGGCTCAATTAAGTGCTTGTAGGGATTGTCCCGCTCGGTCAGATCGAAAAACGTCACAAGGTTGCCGCTGTGGATTACGTAGGCAGATGGAACCGCGAGCTCGTTCTCATAGTTGAACTCGCGGATGGTGGTCCGCCACAAGCCGGGCCTTCTTTTTCCATGCCTTTCCACCAAATCCTCACTCAACCGCGCAATGTAGAGTGAACTGGGGAAATAGAGCTCTACGAGGTTGCCGGTAAGTGATTCCGATGGGGTTAGGGGGGGATCAATGTCGTCGTCGGCCAAGCCAACTGGCACCCCGCGCAAGTAGGCTTTCAAATGGTTGAGTGCTGCTTGCAGCTTGTGTGGCTCGGCATCGGCCGCCAAGGTGCACAGCTCCTTATAGTCCCAAATATGTTCGCTGGCGGAAAACTTGTGCTTGCCGTTGCACACTGCATCAACGGCCGCTTGCGAGTAGCTGCCTTGCTTGGCCGTGAGCACATAGACGATCAGTTGGTCGTAGCGCTGGTGAAGGTCATGTCTGAGAAATTGCTCCAGCGTGTATTTGACCTTGCCGATGTCTGCGGAGGCTGTCACCTGCACGGCCACTCGGTGTGTATCGTCTGCCAGATCAATTCCGGGAAAGTTTACTTGCTCGCGGTTTAGATTCCGCAAGTCAGACCAATCACACAGCTCGCGCAAAAGGCCGCACATGAGGTTCTCGGACACCTTGTGTGCATCAAATTGCCCCATCGCGCTGGCGGCTTCGATTTCATGCCGGAGTTGCGCGATTAATTCCCGGAATTCGTTCTGCAGATCGAGGATCTTCATCTGAGTCCCCCGTGTTCTAACTTATCCCATGCCTCCAGAACCAAACGCTGGGTTCGGTACTCGCCGAAGTCTCGCTCTTCACGATCCTTCAGGACGCGGAAAGTCTCTGAAGGGTAGTCCTCGCCCATGACGTTGGCGGGGTCGAGGATGTAGCGCAGTTCGTCACGGGTCAGCCCGTACAGGCGAGCATAGTAGGCGTCGAGTTCGGCCCGCAGGATGGCACGACGGTCGGGGTCGAAGGCAAAGGGATCGCCTTCGTATCCCAGATCCCTGGCCCAGTAAGCCAAGTCATGCGCGGTGTAGGTCAACTCCAGTACACGCGGGACGATAAAGGCAAGGTCCGCCTCGCTGTAGCGATCAGGGGGTAGCACCGGAAACTGCTTGACATAGCCGAAAGTCATGTTTGTGCCGCCCAGCTTCTGGCGCACGACAAAGTCATAGATCAGTGCGGACATGTTTGCTAAAAATGCAGCTTTGAGTCGATTGTTCGATTCTACATGCCACAGGGGCATAGAGTGCCCAACGCCGTAAGGTGGCATGACGCTTGCGATGTAAGACCGCTCGTCGGTCGACCGGGCGATGTTTCTCCACCCCATAAACCACTTTGCACTTGCCGCCTCCAGCCATTGTTCAGCCAGTGCCTCGACGGCATCGGCATCAGCGAGTGGTGCGGATGGGCGTGGCAGGTGTTGATATTTGGTGGCGTATTCAAGCACTGCTTTGACTGCGTCAGAGTCAATCATGTACCAAGCAGTTGCATTTCGACTGCCAGGTTGATAGTGCGCGACTTGGTGTTCGCCCTCGGCGGGTAGATAGTTTTCGCTGAACGGTTCCAGGCAGGCAGGGTTTGCTCCCACCAGTCCCAACGAAGTCGGAGCGATACTCTTGGCATATGGATGCACTTGAACAAACCCTTGCCAGGCTGGGTAGATGCCCGCCGAAGGCGCGGAAAGAGCCCTCTCAGCCAACCACCAGCCAAAAAGCAACTGGGTTGCACATAGTACAATGGACGGCTGGTTATGAGCTTTCAGTGCTTTGAAGAGTCCATCCGGTAACTGCGCTGTACGCAGCCATACCTCTCGGGCGCTCACCCAATAGCGGGGCGTGACCAGCATGGATGGATTCTGTTTTTCAGCCAGTGTCACGTCTCGGCTATTACCATCAGATGTATAGGTTGCCCAGCGGTGGTCAAACTGGTGGATGAGCTTGGCCTCGTATAGGGGTACACGATCTGGCGCAGGCTCATAGGCGAACAAATGACTGTCATTTGACATGTGGAACATGGTCGAGAACGTGACGCCCCAAGGATTGACTGTGGGCTCCACCACACGCGTGTTCTTACCCTCGCCCGTGGTCACAGCGTCCTTCATCAGAACCGGCGCTGAGCGGTAGAGCTTCTTGGTCAGCTCGGCATCTTGCGCACTGCGGAAAACTGGGCAGGTTAGAGTGTTGGGGTTGATAAGCCGGAAATCGTCGGGGCTGAGCGTGAAGCGACGCCTCGGGTCAGACAGTTGGTCCACTTGGCTAGCAAAGCACACGAACTCAGCTTGTTCCGCCGCTCCCAGCGTCAACAGGCAGAACTTGTAGCTGCGGTGCACAGAGGGGAAGACAGCATCGCGGTTCTCAATGTCGTATAGGCTGACCAGGTGGCCTTGCTGTGTGATGTGACCGAAGAATGCCTTGGTGCTGTCGTCGGTGGCGATGCCGGTAGGCACGATGAAACCCGCGCGTCCCGTGCTGGCATTGATCTGCAGAATGGTTTCTGCAAACAGCGCGTAGGTGTTCACGTCGCCCACGCCAGTGAGCGGGTATCGTCCGCCATCTTCACCGTCCACATGGGCAAACAGGCTCGCCGCCTCCGCCGTGCGGCGAGCAGTGATGAACTCGGTGTACAGGCGCTTCTCGGCTTCGTCTTCGTGGTTGGCGTGGGCAATGTCGGGGTAGAGATGCCGAGCGAGCATGCCTTCGCTGAGCCACTGGATGCGCTGCGCTCGCTCTGCCTTGTTGCGGGCCTCAGCCACATCGCGGTGGCGCGTGCCGAAAAACTCTTCTTCCTGCAGCTTAATGCGTTCCCATGGCGGATTGCCCAGCACGCAGTCGAAACCACCTTGGGCAAACACCTGAGGGAAGGCCAACGGCCAATGGAACACTCTGGCGTGCTGGCAAGCGGCTTGAGCAGCGGCCAGCGCTGCCTGTTGGTCAGCTTGCAAGGTAGACCTCTGCAGGGTGAGCACCAAGGTGGTGGTCGTCGGAATAGCCTTGGCGTTGTCTTCCGTCTTGGGCAGCAGGTAAGCCCCAAGCAGGGTATCTGCGGCTACAGCCAGGTAGCTTGTACGCGCGGCTTGCAGGTATCGGCCGTAGGCCTGAGCCTTGGCTTCAATCTCTGCAGTGCTGTTTTCGGGCAGTGCCTCGATGGTTCTCAACTGAGCTAGGCCGTGGTTTTCTTCCAGCTGCAAACGGGCTTGCTGGCTCTTGCGCTCGGCCGCCAGCTGTTTGAGTGCGATGGTGTTGATCTTAGCAAGTTGCTTGCACACCTCTTTATCGTCGCCGCTAAGGGGCTTGAAGGCATCTTTGGCGATGCCGAATTCCAGCGCCTTGAGGTCAGTCAGCCCCAGCAGCGCATCACCCACTTGTAAGTGGTGATCGAGGAAGCTCAGTGGGCGACCTTCTTCAAAACCTTCCAGCCACAATGCGGTGCGGGCCAATTCAATGGCCATGGGGTTGCGGTCTACCCCAAAGATGCAACGAGCCACCACCTCGCGCAGGGCATGGCGATAGTCTTGCGGGCGCACTGCACCCTCTTGCCCGCTTTCGATACTGCGCAGTTGAGCCAGTTTCTCAGCCAGGCGACGCGCGGCGGCCAGCAGGAAGTGACCGCTGCCGCAGGCGGGGTCCATCACGCGGATGGACAGCAAGGCTTCGGTGGGGTTGTCGGGTCGCGCTTGCAAACGTTGCTCAATGACGGGGTCCAGCGCGCTTTTGATCAGCTCTTGCACCAGGCTATCGGGCGTGTAGTAGCTGCCCGAAGTCTTGCGGGCATTGCCGGCGGTGCTGCCTTCTTCGGTGATGCCAACAAAGCCAAATCGGCGAGCCGGCAGGTCGATGGTGGGAACCAGTTCCAGCAGGCTTTCGTACACGCTGCCCAGCTCTTCCGGCCCCATGTTGCGGTAGTCCACCGGGGTGAGGCTGCTGGACTTGCCTTGGGTGGTCACGGCCCAGCGCAGGTGCTGCAGCGCAGCTAGTAGGTGGGTGTTGTGCAAGTTGGCAGCGTCCAGATCGGGGCACTGGTCGACTGAGAACAGTCCTCCCAGGGCGGGCAAGGCCAGACGAGTCTGGCCGTGTGCCAGACCGCGCCAGACGATGCGGATGGCCTGCCAATAATCGTCATGCCGGTTGCGGGCGCGGCGCTTGAGGCAAAGCTCGCGCAGCCGGCTCAGGGCATAGCCTTCTGCATAGTCCTTGCGTGCGGCCAGTGCTTCGGCGCTGTCATCCAGCGGATGCAACACGCCACGCTCTTCTACAGTGAACACAAAGATCAACCGGTAGATCAGGCGCAGCAACTGCTGGAAATAGGCATCTTTGCTCAAGCTGCCATCGTTGAGCGAGGCGCGCAACGCTTCGTTGGTCGGGTGCTGCAAGAAACCTTCGCCAAAGGTGAGCAGGGCTTGCTCCACCCCGTTGCGTAGCCCATCGCGCACACGGGTGCCCTCCGCTTTGCCCGCTTCGCGCCAGTACTCCCACACGCAGGCAGTGCCACCAGCTTGCGGTGCGCGGCTGGCGTGCAGCAAGCGCCACACGTTGGCGAACTCTGCATAGCGCTGACCACCCAGCAGGTCCGCGAGGTCAAACTCCAGGTAGGTGGGGCGGGTGAGCGAGGCCGCATCGCGCAACAAGCGCAGTTGTTTGCCGTTGCTGACCATGCCCCAGGTGTGCTCTGGGCTAGCGTTCAGCAGCTCTTGCATGGCCTGGAAGGCAGACTTCTTGCGATTGCCACCGCCAGCGACGGCGAAGCGTGCATCCGGGTCGTCCAGCCCAAGGCCGTGGGGCGCGACCAGAACGGCCAGTTGACCGGCCATCAAGCTGACGGGGTAAGCCATGGCGCCTACTTGCACCGATGTGGCTGACAGCATAGGGGTATAGCCAAGTGCGTCGCGCAGCAGTTCGCTCACGAAGCCGATGGTGAGCCGGTGGGTATCCACGTCGGCACGTTCCATCTGGTCGGCAAAGTGTTGCCACTGGGCACTGGCGATCTGGAAGGCGCGGCTGTACTCGTCCTTGAGCTTGACGCCCTTGGGCACGCCGTAGTCCACCTCGGTCTGGTTGAAAGCGCGGCCTTGGGCCGCCTTCTCCAACTGGTCAGGCAGGAACAAGCTGCCTTCCAGCTGGATCGTGGGCAGGTTCAGTGCAGCCTGTCTTTTGCTGTTGCGGGTGCGTTTCATGTTGTTCTCGGCTCAGGCTTACAGCGAATCGGGCAGCAGCACGTACACGCCCATCACATCCACTGGCAGGCAGGGTTTGACGTTGTATTGGCCCACGTCGCGGGCGGCTTCTCGCACCCGCTTGTGGTCGGCCAGCAAGGTGTCGGCCCGCTGCTGGGCCAAGGCCTGCAGCTGCAGTGGATGAGCGGCCAGGAATTCGATGGCCTGGCGCACCTCACGCTGTACCGCTTCAGCGGGCAGGTTGCCGCTGGGCGTGCATTCAATCAATCGGGCGGCGTGCTCATCTGCCAACCACTCGGGGTTGGCACGGCCACTCACGGCTAGGGCCACGGTTTCTTCGGCCATCATCTGGAATGGCTCGCGTCTGCGCACATAGCTCAGCTGGTGGCGAACGCGAAGCAGGTACAGCGTAGTGGCCACATCCACATCGTTGGTCAGCGTGGCTGCGCAGCGGGCGGCCACAGGCTGGATGCTGCCCAGGGCATCTTCCAATAAGTGCTGGGCCAATACACCCACCAGCGGGTGGCTGCGGTGCAGCTCGTCGAAGTCAATTAGTTGGGCTGCTTCCAACCCCTCATCGGCCAGGCGCAGACGCAAGGCTTCGGGCAGATGCTGTGGCGTGAAGCGCGCCTGATTGGCACGGCGTGCGCCCTCAAGCGGAGACCCCAGGCGCACGCAAGCACTTTGCAAGAAGCGCTTCACATCCGCTTGAGTGCCCAAAGCTTGCTGCTGCTTGTGCCATTCCGGCAGCACCTCGTCTGGGCGGATACGGCGCTGCGCGAACACGGTACGGTTGGCTTTGGCTTTCTCCAGCGCGTCTTGCCATTGGGCTTGCAGGGGAGCCAGCAAGCGCTCGGGCTCACCGAAGTCAAAGGACTCTTGCAGCATGATGGCCGGTGCGCGGTGCTCACGTCGCATCAGCGCAGCCTTGACCAGTGCCTGGTTGATGCGGGCATCGTCTTCGGGCAGGGGCACCATCACCCCCAGCTCCTTCTGGATGGCTTCGCCCTTGCGCAAGATGACTTTCAGCACAAAGCCGTCAATCGGATTGTCTTGCCCATA
>NZ_JAELUD010000073.1:0-19887 GCF_016429185.1 Aquitalea sp. ASV11 | reverse complement strand
CCTTCCGGGTGGATGATCACCGCCTGCTTGCCATCCTGCAGCACAAAAGACTGATCGCTGCACTCCGGTACGGACAGCAGGCTGCCGCTGTCCAGCGTCAGCGGGTCTAGCGTACGGCCGGACAGGGCGCTGCGCCGGTCATTGTGATAGCGCCAGCAGCGGTACCACACGCAGCGGCGGCCGGAATAGGGGCTGTAGTTGACTGCACGTTCATGGTTGGCGGCCACGCCGTAGAGTTCCACATGGCCCAGTGCGGCTGTTGCTGCGCGTGCGGTGGGCGTGTCGGCAATCAGCCGGTAACGCCGGTAATTGAGCCACCAGCCGATCAGCCCGCAGAGCAGCATGGCAGGCAGCAGCAGTTGGCGAAAAACCGGCAGTCCCAGTTTCAGGCCGGCAAAGCCCAGCAGCAGGTAAAGGCCAAAGGCCATCCAGCCATTGCGCGTCCACTGCCAGCTCAACCACTGCTGCATGATTCAACCCTGGCGGAACAGCTGGGCCAGATCAACATCCCGCTTTTCAGCGACGCTGAACTGCAAGGCGCGGGCGGGCGGAAAGTTGAACAGGCGGGCGATGAGCACATCGGGGAATTGCTCGATGCGCACATTGTTGAGGTTGACAGCATCGTTATACAGCTCGCGCCGGTCGGCAATGGTGTCTTCCAGCTGGCTGATGCGCTCGGCCAGATGAGAGAATTGCTGGTCTGCCTTCAGTTCCGGGTAGGCTTCCGCCACGGCCAGCAGCTGGCCGATCAGCCCGCGCAGCTTGCCTTCCTCGTGCCCCAGCCCTTCCATATTGCGACTTTGGGCGTACTGGGCCACGGCCGAGCGCGCTTCCATCACCCGGCTGAGGGTTTGCTGTTCGAACTGGGCGTATTGCTTGCATACCTCCACCAGCTTGGGCAGTTCGTCATGGCGCTGCTTGAGCAGCACGTCGATATTGGCCCAGCTGCGGGCAACGGCATGCTTGAGGTTGACCAGCGCGTTGTACAGGGTGATGAAATACAGCAGGACAATGGCGATCACGCCAAAGAAAATCACCAGCTTCATGGAGGGGACTCCCCGAGAGTGCCGTGGTGGCAGGTAAAATACTGTTAAGCAGGATTATTCTAGCGGCATCGTCAGACATGCTGCCAGCAGTGTCAAGAAAGAGGATGGGGAATGCAGCTGCTCAACATCATTGGAGCTGGAAAACTGGGACGTACACTGGGGTGCCTGGCGGCGCAAAGCGGCCAGTACCGGGTACAGGACTGTCTGGCCCGTAGCGCCGTATCGGCGCAGAGCGCGGTGGATTTCATCGGCGCAGGCGGGGCATGCAGCCAGCTGGCACAGGTGCAGCCAGCAGCGCTGACCTTGCTGTCTGTGCCGGACGATGCCATTGCCGCCACGGCACAGGCGCTGGCCGATAGTGGGCGGGTACAGCCCGGAGCGGTGGTATTTCATGCCAGTGGCGCGGCAGAGGCGGAAATACTGGCGCCCTTGCGTGCAGTGGGGGCGCATGTGGCCAGCCTGCATCCCGCGTTCTCTTTTGCCGACCCGGCGCGGGCAGTGACGCAATTTGCCGGTACCTTGTGCGCGCTGGAAGGCGATGCGGCAGCGCTGCCCTTGTTGCAGGATTTTGCCGCGGCCATTGGCGCACGGCCGTTTGCGCTGGCACCGGGTGGCAAGGCGGCCTATCACGCGGCTTTGTCGGTAGCGTCCAATTATCTGGTCACGCTGACCGATATCGCCCGTCAGCTGGCACGGCAGGGTGGTGTGGATGAGGCGCTGTTGCCCGCCTTGCTCGGGCCATTGATGCAGGGCAGTCTGACCAACGCGCTGAGCATGGGCCCGCAGCAGGCGTTGACCGGGCCCATCGTGCGTGGCGATGCTGCGACGGTAGAGCGTCATCTGGCGGTATTGCCGCAGGAATTGCAGCCCGCCTATCGGGTGCTGGGCGAGCGCACGGTGGCGCTGGCGGGGGCGCGTCTGCCAGAGGCGGCGCGGCAGACGCTGCTGGCCTTATTGCGCGGCTGAATCGGCTTCTGGCGCTGCCACCTTGAATACCTGGCGCAGATAGGCAAGGAAGGTGGCATCGCTGCACATGGTCTTGCCCGGGCTGTCGGATAGCTTGGCCACCGGCTGGCCATTGCAGCTCACCAGTTTCAGCACGATTTGCAGCGGCTCCAGCCCCATGTCATTGGTGAAGTGGGTGCCAATGCCAAAGCTCACCTGAATGTGCGGGCTGTAGCGGCGATGCAGTTCCAGTGCCTTGTCCACGCTCAGGCCGTCGCTGAAGGTGAGCATCTTGGTGGCCGGGTCGATGCGCAGCTTGCGGTAATGGGCAATTGCCTTGTCCGCCCATTCCACCGGGTCGCCACTGTCATGGCGCAGGCCGTCGAACAGCTTGGCAAAGTACAAGTCGAAATCCGCCAGAAAGGCATCCATGCACACCACGTCGGTGAGGGCGATGCCCAGGTCGCCGCGGTATTCCTGCACCCAGGCCTCCAGGGCTGCGTTCTGAAAATCACGCAGCCGCACGCCCAGTGCCTGGAAGGCCTGAAAGAATTCATGCGCCATGGTGCCGATGGGGGTGATGCCCAGTTTCCATGCCAGCCAGACATTGCTGGTGCCACGGAAAATCTTGGGCAGGGCGGCATTGAGCTGTTCCACCACCTGTTGCTGCCATTCGCGGCTGAAACGGCGACGGGTGCCAAAGTCGGAAATCAGCAGCGGAAAGCGCTGGCTGGCGCTTTCTTCCGCCTCGAAGCGCAGCAGTGTGGCAATTTTCTCATCCAGCCGGCGCTGGCCTTCCTCACGTACCTGCGGCGTGTCCAGACGGCGGAAGTACAGCTCGTTGACGATGGCCAGCACGAAAATCTCGAAGAACATCGCCTGTACCAGCGGGCCTTCAATATGGATGTTCAGCGCATCGCCATCGCATTCCACCCGGATGAAGCGGCGCTGCAGGTGGAACAGTTCCAGATAATCGACAAAATCACTCTTGATGAAGCGCAAGCTGCGCAGATAGGCCAGCTCCGGCTGGGTGAACTGTAGCTGGCACAACCAGTCCAGTTGGGCTTCCAGCTCCTTGTGCAATTGTGACAGCGGGTAATCCGGCTGGTTACGGCAGCGGAAGGCATACTGCCCGTAAGCTGCCGGAAACTGATGCAGGATGGCCTGAAGCATGGTGAATTTGTACAGGTCGGTATCCAGCAGGGAATGGATCAGCGGCGGCAATTTGGGCATGGGATAGCCTTTCAGGCAGCGTGCAGGATGAAAATGGCCGGGCGTTTGTGGAAGTCCGGCGCGTCTTGTGGCCAGTCCTTCACCAGGCGGCTGACGATGGTTTCCGTCGGCAAGGTCAGGTCGCAGGCCACCGCCAGCCGTGTAGAGGGGGCCAGTGTCTCACGCAACTGCTGCAGCAGCGCATTGTTGCGGTAGGGTGTTTCGATGAACACCTGGGTTTCATTGCGCTGGCGCGAGCGTTGTTCCAGTTCCTTCACCACTTTGGCCTTTTCAGTCGCATCCACCGGCAGGTAGCCGTGGAAGGCAAAGCACTGGCCATTGGCCCCGGAGGCCATCAGTGCCAGCAAAATGGAAGAAGGGCCGATCAGCGGTGCCACACGGATGCCGCGCTCGTGCGCCAGTGCCACCAGTTGCGCGCCAGGGTCGGCTACCGCCGGGCAGCCTGCTTCGGAGATCAGGCCCACGTCCTCACCTGCCAGCAGCGGCGCGAGCAGGGCGGCAACATCGGCTGGCTTGGTGTGTTCGTTGAGCGTGCTCATCGCCAGCTCGCGAATCGGCGTGGTCACGCCCAGCGCTTTCAGGTGCTTGCGGGCGGTTTTTTCCGCCTCCACCACAAAGTGGCGGATATGCAGCACCTTGGTGGCCTCGCTGGCAGGCAGCCAGGCAATGCTTTCGTCGCCTAGCGGGGCGGGAATCAGGAACAGGGTGCCGGCCATTACAGAATCTCCACGCCTTCGGCGTTCAACATGCTGATGAGTCGGAACAGCGGTACGCCGATCAGGGCGTTCGGGTCGTCCGACTCCACTTTTTCCAGCAGCGCACCACCCAGGCCTTCGCTCTTGGCACTGCCGGCGCAGTGCAGGGCGTCCGGCTCGCGCGTCAGGTAATTGCGGATTTGCTGTTCGGTCAGCTGGCGCAAGGTAACGCGGGTAATGCCCACGGTTTCCTGCAAGCGTCCGCTGGCGGTGTTGTACAGCGCCAACGCCGAATGAAACACCACGGTGCGACCGCTCATCCACTGCAGCATGGCCACGCCGTTTTCAAACGAGCCGGGTTTGCCGATTTGCTGGCCATCGAGCAGAGCGACCTGGTCGGAGCCGATGATCAGTGCATTCGGGTAGTCGGCCGCCAGCGACTGGGCCTTGGTGCGCGCCAGGCGCACGGCAGTGTCCAGCGCACTTTCACCCGGCAGCGGGGTTTCTTCGCAGACGGGCGGCACGGCGGTGAAGGGCAGCCCGAGGCGGGCGATGATTTCCTGCCGGTAGCGGGAGGTGGAAGCCAGGATGATCTGCATGGTGGTATTGCTTGATTATTTTGACAAATCAGGGAGGCGGATTATATCATGCTGGGTTTATGTCTAACCCGATTTTGATCGACCCGCTCAAGTTCGCCCGTGAGGGCCGCGTTCTGACCGGCAAACTGCCCGTCAGCACCCTGGACGAGCGTGTGCACAGCGACCTGTCCGATACCTCCGGTACGGTGGAATACACTGTCGAAGGTTTTCGCGATGGCTCGTCCCGTCTTTCCCTGCGCCTGCAGGTGAAAGCCAGTGTTGCGGTAAGCTGCCAGCGTTGCCTGGAAGTGATGCCGTTCGAGGTGAATACCGATTCGGTGCTTACCTTGTTCACCCGGCAGGAAAAGCTGGATGAAGCCTGCGAGCTGGACGAAACGCTGGATGCCATTCTCGCGCCGGAAGAGCTTGATGTGGTGGCAATGATCGAAGACGAAATCATCATGGGCTTGCCGCATTCGACGAAACACGACGAATGCGGTTCGGAAGCTCTGACACGTGCCAAGGCTGACAAGCCCAATCCGTTTGCGGTGCTGGCCACGTTGAAGATCTCCAAGTCTTGAGTTATCAATACACGCGATTTTCCTAGGAGTCGAACATGGCTGTTCAACAGAACAAAAAGTCCCCGTCCAAGCGCGGCATGCATCGTGCCCACGATTTTCTGACCGCTCCGTCGCTGGCCAAAGAGCCGACGACCGGTGAAACCCACCTGCGTCACCACATCAGCCCGAACGGCTTCTACCGTGGTCGCAAGGTTGTTGCCACCAAAGGCGAATAATTCGTCCTTTCTCACCCAATACTTACCGTTTGTATAAAAACAGGTAGGTTTCACTACCGTACACGTTGATGACTATCACCGTCGCGGTTGATGCAATGGGCGGTGACGTTGGCCTCAAGGTCACCGTCCCAGCATCGATCCAATTCCTGCAAGACCATCCCAACACCAATCTGATTCTTGTCGGAGACCAGGCAGCCATCGAGGCTGAATTGTCCCGTCATCCGGGTGTTGCGCGTTCGCGCGTCCGTATCCAGCACGCCACCCAGGTGGTAGGCATGGACGAGTCGCCGCAGCTCGCCCTGAAGAACAAGAAAGATTCGTCCATGCGGGTGGCAATCAATCTGGTGAAGGAAGGCGAGGCGCAAGCCGCCGTGTCTGCCGGCAATACCGGCGCACTGATGGCAACCGCACGCTTTGTCCTCAAAACCATTCCGGGCATCGAACGACCGGCCATCGCCAAGATGATGCCGTCCGTCAAGGGCAGCACCTGCATGCTGGACCTGGGCGCCAACGTCGATTGCACGCCAGAACAACTCATGCAGTTCGGCATCATGGGTTCGGAGCTGGTATCCAGCATTACCGGCAATGCCAATCCGCGCGTCGGACTGCTCAATATCGGTTCGGAAGACATCAAGGGTAACGACAGCGTCAAGCGCGCAGGCGAATACCTGCGTCAGTCCGAGCTGAACTTCATCGGTAATGTCGAAGGCAACGACGTCTACAAAGGCACGGTAGATGTGGTAGTCTGCGACGGTTTTACTGGAAATGTGGCGCTCAAGTCGGCTGAGGGGCTGGCGCACATGATTTCTTCTTTCCTGCGGCAGGAATTCACCCGCAACTGGTGGACCCGCCTGTGCGCGCTGGCAGCCATGCCGGTGCTCAATCAGTTCCGCAAACGTGTCGACCCCCGTCGTTACAACGGTGCCAGCTTGCTGGGCCTGCGTGGCATCGTGGTGAAAAGTCACGGTGGAACCGATGCCGTTGGATTCCGTTTCGCGCTGGAACAGGCTTGCGAGGAAGCCGGCTCCGACGTGATTGGTCATATTACCGACCGGGTTGCACACCAATTAAACAATCTCAAGCAAGCCGAGCCGGAAGCGAACTGATTAATACATGGCCCATTCCCGCATTCTAGGCACTGGCAGTTATCTGCCATCCAATGTGCTCACGAATGCGATGCTGGCCGAGCGCGTGGAAACCAGTGACGAGTGGATTGTCTCGCGCACTGGCATCCATGCCCGCCACATCGTGTCCGATGAAGAAACCACCAGCGATCTGGCGCTGAAGGCAGCAGAAGCTGCCATCCGGAGCGCTGGCATCGACAAGACCGAGATCGATCTGATCATCGTCGCCACCACCACGCCTGACATGATTTTCCCCAGCACCGCCTGCCTGTTGCAGGAAAAGCTGGGTATTCATGGCTGTGCCGCATTCGATGTGCAGGCGGTTTGCGCAGGCTTCATGTTTGCCCTCACCACAGCGCACAACTACATCAAGGGCGGCATGGCCAGCAAAGTGCTGGTTGTCGGCGCCGAAGTGATGT
Source organism: Aquitalea sp. ASV11 (assembly GCF_016429185.1). Classification (NCBI taxonomy): domain Bacteria; kingdom Pseudomonadati; phylum Pseudomonadota; class Betaproteobacteria; order Neisseriales; family Chromobacteriaceae; genus Aquitalea; species Aquitalea sp. ASV11. Next base: position 13,051 of record NZ_JAELUD010000073.1, on the reverse strand, counting down.
CGCGCGTGATGGACTGGGAAGACCGCCGCACCTGCGTGCTGTTTGGTGACGGTGCCGGTGCCGTGGTACTGGGTGCCTCGGAAGAACCGGGCATCCTGCATGCCAAGCTGGCCTCCGATGGCCGCTACAAGGACATCCTGAATACCCCGGCACAGATTTCCGGCGGCAAGATCCAGGGCATCCCCTTCTTGCACATGGACGGCCCGGCGGTGTTCAAGTTTGCCGTCAAGGCACTGTCCGACATCGCCAGCACCACGCTGGCCGAAGCCGGTGTCGACAAGACACAAGTCGACTGGCTGGTGCCGCATCAGGCCAATTTGCGCATTATCGAATCCACGGCCAAGCATCTGGGCATGTCGATGGAGCGGGTGATCGTGACATTGCCGCAACAGGGCAATACCTCGGCTGCCTCCATTCCGCTGGCGCTGGACCATGCAGTGCGTGATGGCCGCATCCAGCGCGGTCAGACCATCCTGCTGGAAGGCATTGGCGGTGGTTTTGCCTGGGGTGCCGTGCTGCTGAAGTACTGATTCTTCGCGACGGAAGTATCGCTGGTTTCATGCCGTGCCCTGCCTGAGATAACGCCCATTTTCATGGGCGTTTGATCTGACTGCTTGGCAGCAAGGTCTGATTGCCTCATCCTTCCGTCGATTATTATTCCGTCGAAATTGCGGAGACTGTCTATGGCGTTTGCCTTTCTCTTTCCCGGTCAGGGCTCGCAAAGCCTGAAAATGATGGACGGCTTTGCCGACCTGCCGGTGGTGAAACACACCTTCGAAGAAGCCTCCACCGCGCTGGGCGTGGACCTGTGGGCCATGCTGCAGGCTGACAGTGCCGAGGCCATCAATGCCACCGTCAACACCCAGCCCATCATGCTGGCTGCCGGTGTGGCGACTTACCTTGCCTGGCAGGATGTCAGCGGTCTGCAACCTTCTGTTGTGGCCGGTCACAGCCTGGGTGAATACACCGCCCTGGTTGCCGCCGGTGCGCTGCCGTTTGCCGAAGCGGTAAAACTGGTACGTCTGCGTGCCGAAGCCATGCAGAACGCCGTACCGGCCGGTCAGGGTGCCATGGCGGCCATCCTGAATCTGTCGGACGATGACGTGCGCGCTGCCTGCGCCGAAGCGGCCAATGGCGAAGTGGTGGAAGCAGTCAATTTCAACTCCCCCGGTCAGGTGGTGATTGCCGGTAGCAAGGCTGCTGTCGAGCGCGCCATGGAAGCCTGCAAGGCTCGCGGTGCCAAGCGTGCGCTGCCGCTGCCGGTATCGGTGCCTTCGCACTGTGCGCTGATGAAGCCGGCCGGCATGCAGCTGGCCGAGGCCCTGCTGCAAGTACACATCAATACCCCGGCCATTCCGGTGCTGCACAATGCCGACGTGGCCAGCTACAGCGATGCGGCCGATATCCGCGATGCGCTGGTGCGCCAGCTGTACAGCCCGGTGCGCTGGACCGAAACCATCCAGAAGCTGGCAGCCGACGGCATCGTCAGCATGGCCGAGTGCGGCCCTGGCAAGGTGCTGGCTGGTCTGGCCAAGCGTATCGACGGCAACGTCAAGTGCCTGGCACTGACCGACGCTGCCGCGCTGCAAGCGGCCAAGGCCGAACTGCAATGATATTCATCCGTCAGCGCCGCTTGGCCGGCACTGGCGGATGTTGAAGTACACAACAAGGAGACATCCTCAATGAGTCTGCAAGGCAAAGTAGCCCTGGTTACCGGCGCTTCGCGTGGCATTGGCGCAGCCATTGCCGATGCGCTGCAAGCCGAGGGCGCCATTGTCATTGGTACCGCGACTTCCGAGTCCGGTGCTGCTGCCATCCATGAGCGTCTGGCTGCCAACGGTGGTGCCGGTCGCGTGCTCAACGTGACGGAAGACGGTGCCATCGAAGCGCTGGTTGATGCCATCGACAAGGAATTCGGCGCGGTGGCCATTCTGGTCAACAATGCCGGCATTACCCGCGACGGCCTGCTGATGCGCATGAAGGACGACGACTGGGATGCCATCATGGATACCAACCTGAAGTCGGTATTCAAGGCATCCAAGGCAGTACTGCGCGGCATGATGAAGGCCCGCTGGGGGCGTATCATCAACATCGCTTCGGTGGTAGGTGCAACCGGCAACCCCGGTCAGACCAACTACGCAGCGGCCAAAGCCGGTATCATGGGCTTCACCAAGTCCATGGCACGTGAGGTTGGCAGTCGCAATATCACGGTAAACTGTGTGGCACCGGGTTTTATCGATACCGACATGACCCGTGCACTGCCGGAAGAACAGCGCACCGCGCTGGTGGGCCAGATTTCCCTGGGCCGCCTGGGTGATGCCAAGGATATTGCTGATGCAACCGCCTTCCTGGCATCGGATCGTGCGGCCTATATCACCGGCCAAACACTGCATGTCAATGGTGGCATGTTCATGCCTTAACCGGTCCTGTCGAACAAAAGACAAGATTTAGGTGGGCTGCTCTAATTTTTTTTTGTAGAATACACGGGTTTTGTGATCCCGAATCAGAAAGGTCAAGGGTTTAGACAAATGGAAAACATCGAAGCGCGCGTTAAAAAGATCGTTGCCGAACAACTGGGCGTGAACGAAGCTGAAGTCAAGATCGAATCGTCCTTCGTTGATGATCTGGGCGCTGACTCCCTCGACACCGTTGAGCTGGTAATGGCTCTGGAAGAAGAGTTCGAGTGCGAAATCCCGGACGAAGAAGCTGAAAAGATCACCACTGTTCAGCAAGCCGTTGATTACGTTACCGCCCACCTGAACAAGTAATACTTTCAGGCCTGTACAGGACCTCTGCGCGGTGTGGCCTTGGCTCGCCTGCAGAGGTTCTTTTGTTATAGAGGGTTCCAAACGTCCGTTTGACTGTCATCAACTTCACACGGAAGTTGTGGGATCATCGGGAGACTGCCTCCCCTCTACTCACGGAGATTCTTCGTGTCCAAACGCAGAGTTGTAGTAACCGGTCTGGGACATATTTCCCCGGTCGGCAATGATGTTGCCACTGGCTGGGCCAATCTGTTGGCCGGCAAGAGCGGCATTGGCAAAGTGACCCGTTTTGATGCCAGCGACCTGAATTGCCAGATCGCCGGCGAGGTCAAGGACTTCGACATCAGCGCGTACATTTCCCCCAAGGAAGCGCGTCGTTCCGACCTGTTCATCCACTACGGCATTGCAGCAGCGCTGCAGGCCGTGGCTGATGCCGGCCTGGACGATGTGGCTGATCTGGACAAGACCCGCGTTGGCGTCAACATTGGTTCCGGTATCGGCGGTCTGCCGCTGATCGAGGAAACCGGCGTGGCCGTACAGGAAAACGGCATTCGCAAGATCGGTCCTTTCTTCATCCCCGGTTCGCTGATCAACCTGATCGCCGGCCACGTGTCCATCCTGAAGGGCTATCAGGGCCCGTCGTATGGCATCGTGTCTGCCTGCACCACCGGTGCGCACTGCATCGGCGATGCAGCCCGGATGATTCAGTATGGCGATGCCGACGTGATGGTGGCCGGTGGTGCCGAAGGTGCCATTTCCAAGCTGGGCATGGGCGGTTTTGCCGCCATGAAGGCGCTGTCCACCCGCAATGACGATCCGGAAACCGCGTCCCGTCCGTGGGACAAGGGCCGTGACGGCTTTGTGATGGGTGAAGGTGCCGGTGTGCTGGTACTGGAAGAGTACGAACACGCAGTCAAGCGCGGTGCGCGTATCTATGCCGAGCTGATCGGCTTTGGAATGAGTTCCGATGCACACCACATTACTGCTCCGAATGCGGATGGCCCGGCCCGCGGCGTGCAGAACGCACTGCGCGATGCCCGGATCAACCCGGATCAGGTGCAGTATGTGAATGCACACGGTACTTCCACCCCGCTGGGCGATGCCAACGAAACCAGTGCGCTGAAGATTGCCTTTGGCGATCACGCCAGGAAGCTGGTGGTGAACTCCACCAAGTCGATGACCGGCCACTTGCTGGGCGGTGCTGGCGGCGTGGAAGCCATCTACTCCATCCTGGCGCTGTACAATCAGGTATCGCCGCCCACCATCAACCTGCACGAGCAGGATGTGGAAGCCGGTTGCGATCTGGACTACGTGGCCAATACCGCCCGTGACATGAAGATCGACATCGCCATTTCCAACTCGTTTGGTTTTGGTGGTACCAACGGTACCCTGGTGTTCAAGCGCATGTAATGGCCGACGCGTGTTGCGGTGCTGCTGCGCCGCAATGCGAAAACGCATTGACAGCCCGAACCGCTGCGATACACTCGCGGCGGTTTTCTTTTTTTGCGGCGCGCTCCATGCCGCTGTATGGAACAGGCATGTTTACCGAACGACTCGACTTCCTTCCCGACCTGCTGGCCCTGCATGCCGCCCATCGTGCGGAATTTCCCTTCCTGCTGATGTCCTCCGGCGATCAGGGCTGGGACATGCTGTTTGCTGCCGACAGCACGACGCTTTACCACAGTGGGGAAGGGGAGGCGTTTGTTGATGCGCTGCGCGGTTTCCAGCCGCAGGCAGTGGATAATCCGCACGGCCTGCCTTTTGTCGGTGGCTATTTCCTCTACCTGGGCTACGACTTGCTGTCGCAGTTCGAGCCCAAAGTGCCAGAAGCATTGCCTGACAGTTTTCCGCTGGCGGCCATGGCGCGGGTGCCGGCTGCGCTGTTGATCAACCGGCGCGAGCAAACCGCCTGGCTAGTGGCCGAAACCACCGGGCAATTGCAGCGCCTGCAACAGCTGGCACATGGCATTGCGCCATTCAACCCGCATCCGGTCAGCTTGCTATCGCTGCAGGAAGACCCGCCGCAGTGGTATACCGATGCCGTGCTGCGGCTGAAGCAGTACATCTATGAAGGTGATGTGTTCCAGGTGAACATTTCACGCGGCTGGCGCGCCGAACTGGGAGCCGACGTTACCGCGCCGGACCTGTTTGCCGCCTTGCGCCGTGCCAATCCCGCGCCGTTTTCCGCACTGGCGGATTTTGGTCAGGCGCAGATTGTCAGCTCCTCGCCCGAGCGCCTGGTGCGGGTGCGCGATGGCTGGGCCGACACCCGGCCGATTGCCGGTACCCATCCGCGCTCGCCCGACCCGACCGAAGATGCCGCCCTCAAGCAGCGGCTGATTTCCAGCATCAAGGAACGTGCCGAGCATGTGATGCTGATCGACCTGGAGCGCAACGACCTGGGCCGCATCAGCCAGCCTGGAACGGTGGAAGTGAACGAGCTGATGGCGGTGGAAAGCTATGCCTACGTCCACCACATCGAATCCAATATCCGTGGTCGGCTGCGCGACGATGTTTCCCCGCTGGACACCATCCGCGCCCTGTTTCCCGGCGGTACCATCACCGGCTGCCCCAAGGTGCGCACCATGCAGATCATCCGCGAGCTGGAAAACAGCGCGCGCCGTGCCTATACCGGCAGCCTGGGCTATCTCAACCGCGATGGCAGCATGGACCTGAATATCCTGATCCGAACTTTCATGCAGGAAGGGCAGCAGCTGCGCTTCCGTGCCGGTGGCGGCATCGTGGCGGATTCCGACCGGGAACGCGAATTGCAGGAAACCCGCCACAAGGCACGCGGCCTGCTACGTGCGCTGGGGGTGGAGCAAGCCTGATGGCCATGCTGATCAACGGCCAGCCGGGCGAGCAGGTTTCCGCACTGGATCGTGGCCTGGCCTATGGCGACGGCATCTACCGCACCATCGAAATCCGCCATGGCCAGCCCCGCTTGTGGGCCTGGCAATACCGGCGGCTGGCTGCCGATGCCAGCCGCTTGCAGTTGCCCGTGCCGGATGCAGCCCTGCTACTGGATGAGATCGGCCAATTGGCAGGCGGCTTGGAGCAAGGCGTGGCCAAGATTGTGCTCACCCGTGGTGTGGGTGCGCGTGGCTATGCCATGCCTGCCGATGTTCAGCCTACCCGCATGGTGTCCGTCACCGCTTGGGCCGGCTATCCGCCCGAGCGTGCCCGTGACGGGGTGAATGTACGCTGGTGCGACACCCGGCTGGCCTGTCAGCCACTGCTTGCCGGTATCAAGCACCTGAACCGGCTGGAAAACGTGCTGGCCCGCTCGGAATGGTCTGACCCGGACATCCACGAAGGCCTGATGCTGGACACGCGCGGCCTGCTGGTGGAAGCCACCATGAGCAATGTCTATCTGGTGACCGGGCAGCAAATCATCACCCCGAAACTGGATCAGAACGGTGTGCAAGGCATGCTGCGCGACTGGCTGTTTGCCCATGCCCCGCAACTGGGTTACCCCTTGGTCGAGGCCGAGATCCTGCCCGCACAGCTGTATGATGCGGATGCGGTCTTCCTGTCCAACAGTCTGATCGGCCTGTGGCCGGTGGCCAGTATCGATGGCCAGAGCCTGCCGCACGCTCATCCCTGCTGTGCACAGCTGCAGGCCTTGCTGGCAGCAGAAAACTGATTACTGTCGTTAAGTCCTTATCTCCGCCCGCTGTATTCGCTTAGATAAAATTTGCATAAGGTTTGCTGATTAAATTATTTCTGGCGCTAAATAGTGCTCGCTATAGTGGCAGCCACGATGAAGGGAGCGGTTTCCCTTCCGTGTTCCGGCCTGCATCCGCGATGCGCCAAGGAGAATCAGCATGGTGGCAGCCAGCCTGCTGGAACAGCTTGCCTGTCAACAGCCCGCCGCACTGGCACCCATCGAACACGACCTGGCTTTCATCAACCAGCTGCTGAACGCGCACCAGTTCGAACAATTCCCCCTCAGCCTGCAAGCCGGACGCGTGCGTGGCCGCCACGAAGAATGGCGTTTCCGCTCGGTATTCCAGCCGGTGTATGCGCTGGAGGCCGATGGCGCTACGCGATTGTGGTCGGTGGAGGCACTGGCGCGGGTGACCGACAGCTTTGGCGGCCAGCTGATTCCCACCGTATTGTTTGCCGCCGAAACCTCACCGCGCCGCTCGGTGTTTCTCGACCGTCAGCTGCGCTGTCTGCACCTGCTCAATTTCCTGTTGCAACACCCGGGGCCGGACCTGATCCTGTCGCTCAATGTGAATGCCCAGCATCTGGTGAATGTCAGCGAGGCGCACGGCCAGTTTTTTGCCGAAGTGCTGCAACAGCTGAATATCCCGGCCAGCCGCATCTGTCTGGAAGTGGTGGAAGACGCCGTCAGCGATCCACTACGCCTGCTGGAAGCAGTGCAGCGCTATCGCAGCCTGGGTTTCCGTATTGCGCTGGACGACTTTGGCCAGGGCGCATCCAATCTGGAGCGCGTCTGGTTGCTGGAGCCGGATTACGTCAAGCTGGACAAGGTGCTGATGCGCCATGCGCTGATGCGCCCCAGCGTGCGCGACAAGCTGGCAAAGCTGGTGGACATCCTGCACCTGCACGGTGCACAGGTGGTAGGCGAGGGCATTGAAAGCGCCATGCAGCTGGATATTGCCCGCGCCGCCGGCTGTGATTTCGTGCAGGGCTTTCATCTGGCTCGCCCGGCGGAATTGCTCAATCTGCCGGTCTGAGCGTACTTGTCGGCGGCATCCTGCTGCACGGCTTACGCTTCCAGCGGGACAAACCACTCCATGTGACGTGCGCCCGACAAGGTCTCCAGCCCATGCTCGCGCAGCGCCTGCTGTAATTGCAGCAAGAAGGCCTGCTCATCCGCAATGCCCCGATACACTTCCATCCAGGTTTGCTGTGCCTGCTGCGCGCTGTCATCCTGCCGCCGCATCAGGCCGACTTCCACCCCCTGTTGCGCCAGTGCGGCCTGCATCTGCCGCAGCATGGGCAGCATCTGGCGGCCTTGTGCCGGGGAAATCTTGTAATACACATACAGCTCGCTGGTCATGCTGGGCTTTCCTTCCTGAGGCATGCAGGCTTTGCAGTCGCGCAAAATCGCTTATCATAGACCACTTCGCCCACGCTGGTGGGCATCTGGCAAACCAGGTGACAGTGCAGGAAAGGGGAGTGGTGTGCAGCAGGGTATTACCACCTTGGTGGTGGTTGGCGTCGGTTTGATTGGTGGCTCGTTTGCCTTGTCGCTCAAACGCGCAGGCAAGGTGCAACACGTCATCGGCGTTGGTCGCACACTGGAAAACCTCACCCGTGCGCTGGAACTGGGTGTGGTGGATGAAATCAGCCAGGATCTGGCCGCCGTGGCCGGCCGGGCCGATATGGTATTGCTGGCCTGCCCGGTGGGGCAGATGGGCCGGATGATGCAAGCCATGGCCCCCCATTTGCCGCCGCATGCCATCGTGACCGACGCTGGTAGTACCAAGGGCGATGTCGCCCAGCTGTTTGCCCAATACCTGCCGGCGCAGCTGGCTAACTGTGTACCGGCCCACCCCATTGCCGGGTCTGATTTGTCTGGCGCTGCTGCAGCCCAGTACGGCCTGTATGAAAAGCGCAAGGTGGTGCTCACCCCCTTGCCGCAAACCACCATGGCAGCCTGCGATACGGTGGCCGAACTGTGGCAGGCCTGTGGTGCCGTCATTCACCGCATGCGGCCGGAAGAGCACGACAGCGTGTTTGCTACCGTCAGCCATCTGCCACATCTGCTGGCCTTTGCCTATGTCGGCATGGTAGCGGGCAAGGAGGATGCGCGGCGCTGTTTTGATTTTGCCGCCACTGGTTTCCGCGATTTCACCCGCATTGCCGGCAGTCACCCGGAAATGTGGAAAGATATCACCATGGCCAATCGCAGCGCCTTGCTGGACGAACTGGAACGCTACCGCCAGGCCTTGGCCGACCTGACCGCCCAGGTAGAAGCGGCCGACGCCGAGGCCCTGGCGCAGACATTCGAAACCGCCCGCGCCGCGCGTGTGGGCTGGTATCAGCGCTTCCTGCGCGAAGGACAAAGCTGACATGGCGCGCACCCTGCTGATTACTGGTGCCTCACGCGGCATTGGCGCGGCCACTGCCCTGCAGGCCGCCGCTGCGGGGTGGCAGCTTGCCGTCAACTACCGGCAGGATGCTGCTGGCGCGGCCCGCGTGGTGGCCAGCATTCAGGCGGCCGGAGGCGTGGCACAGGCTTTTCAGGCCGATGTGGCTGAGGAAGCGGACATCATCCGGCTGTTTGACGCTGTGGTTCAGCATTTTGGTGCGGTACACGGATTGGTCAACAATGCCGGCAGTACCGCGCCCATGGGCCGCTTGCAGGACTTCAGCGCTGCACGTATCCAGCACATGCTGCAACTGAATGTGGCCGGCCCCATGCTGTGCTGTCGCGAGGCGGTGCGTCACATGTCCACCACCACTGGTGGGCAGGGCGGGGTCATCGTCAATGTTTCCTCCGCCGCCTCCCGGCTGGGGAGTGCCGGCGAATATGTCGATTACGCCGCCTGCAAAGGGGCCATCGACACCCTTACCCTGGGCTTGGCCCGCGAAGTGGCCGCCGAGGGAATCCGCGTCAACGCGGTCCGCCCCGGACTGATCGAAACCGGCATCCACGCCATCAGCGGCGAACCAAGCCGGGTGGCACGGCTGGCACCGGGCGTGCCCATGCAGCGTGGCGGTTTGCCCGACGAAGTGGCCGCCGCCATTGTGTGGCTGCTGTCTGACGCTGCCAGCTTTTGCACCGGCAGCATCCTGGATGTCTCTGGCGGGCGTTAGTCCGTTGTCTTGCCCGGTGACTGGGCTGGTGGCTGGCCCTTGGAGCCCGGTAACACAAACACCCGTTCCGGCAGGCTGAACTGGCTCTGCTTTGGCAAGGCCTTGATCCGGATCGCCAGTTACCATGCAGCAGGCGTAATACCTGCTGCATGGGCGGGGTAGGCGTTAGCGGTTTTCCACCCAGCTGTCGGCGTGGATGATGTTGCCGTCCTTGTAGGCCCAGGTGATTTTTTCGTAGCGCACTTCCACTTCTTCAAGGTGGTTGTAGCGCTCCTTGGCGACGTCCTTGATGTTGTGCATCTTGGGTTTGACGGCCACCACCTTGACGTTCTCCAGCTTCATGTTGAAGTACTCCTTTTCTTCGCCGGCATCGTCAATGCGGTACCACTTCAGCTCCATGCCCTTGAGGTTCTGGCCGCTGGTGACGGCCTTGTACAGGTAGGGCGAGGCGGCATCGAATTCCTTGACGAAACTTAGCGGGGTATGCACGCGAGTGCCGGTGAGCTTGCCGGTGTTGCCATCGGTGGGGATGTAGACGCTGTGGTCGAACTCCAGTACTTCGACCGAGCCTTCACGGCCCTGCACGGTGACAGAGCCCTTGATGTCGGCGCCGCCGTCGTCCTTGATCCACAAATAAGCGGGTATGGCCATGCTGTTTCTCCTTGCTGCGGGGCTCTGCCCCGGTGGTGGTGCCACCCGGCACACACGGTGCGGCGGGTGGTGCTGTTGGCACCCGGTTGTCACCGCCCGGCGGGCGGTTCGATCAGGGTGATTTCCACGCGCCGGTTTTTGCTGCGGCCGGACGCATCGTCATTGCCAGACAGCGGCTGGGTGTCAGCCAGCCCCTGTACGGCAAAATGGGTTAGGGGAAAGGTGGAGGCCGTCACCAGCCACTGGCGTACCGCCTCGGCCCGCGCCAGGGACAGCCGCAGATTGGCCGTGCGGCTGCCGGTGTTGTCGGTGTGACCGTCTATCAGCACCCGTTTGCCGGGATTGGCCTGTATCCATACCAGCACGGACTGCAAGGCCAGCTTGGCCTCCGGCTTGAGCACGCTCTGGCCGCTGTCGAACAGGGCTGTGCTATCCAGCCGGATCACCTCCGGCTTGGGTTGGGGCGGGTGGTAGGACTGAATGGCGCGCTGGACGATGTCCGCCAGGTGCTGCCCCTGATACAGGCCAAAGCCAAGCCTGAGCGGCACGCCATCGGCAGCCAGTGTGCCAAGGTGCTGCTGCCAGCTTTGCAGCTGTTGCACCGCCTTGCCCCGCGCGGGTTCCTGGCTGACGGACAGTGACTGGAAGGCCTGCAGGCGCACCGTGGTTTGCGCAATCAGCTGCTGATTGTTCCGGGCGGAGCAACAGACAAAGGCCAGCAGCAGCAAGGCACAGCTAGTCAGCAGGGTGGCCAGCTGTCGCCAGTGGCGCGGGCAGGCGCGGATGGGTGCAAAGCAATCCGCCAGCACGGTCAGCTGGGCATTGTCGGTGGGCCCGCTGAATGCCGGCGTGGCGGGGGTGTGCAGCCCGCTATGCCGGGTGGCTGCCTGTTGCCATGGCGGCTCGCCAGCATCTGCCAGATCAGCCGGGTGGGCCAGCCAGCCGACAGCGTGCACGGCGGGGGCGCGTTTGCCGGCTTGTTGGGGCAGCAGGACTGGCAGCAGTTGCTGGCTGACATGCTGTTGCAAGCTGTTGAGTACCACGGCTTGCTGCAGGGCCATGGGGGCATGGTCTGCCGGTGCGTGCAGCGCGTGCGCCAGCACGGTCTGCATCTGCCGTTCGATGGCCTCTTGCAGCGCCGGATAGCTGGTGCAGGGAGTGATGGCGGCATCCTGCGGTACTTGCAGATTGGCTTGCGGATGAGCGGTCAGTATCAGCACTGCACCTGGCAGCGGGTGGCCTTGTTGTTCTTGGGCCAGCTGCCAGGCGTGATACCAGTCGGCCAGCCGGGCGCTGGCAGCCGGTGTGACATCGGTTTCATCGGCATTGATGACCAGTATCACTCCCCGCACCCGAATGCCGCTGCTGTGCCAGGCCGCCAGTTGTTGTGGCCGGTCCAGCCAGTGCCAGGCCGGTTGCAGTGTGCCGCGCCAGCCTTGCTCCCCTTGCAAGCTGTGTGCTGCCGGGCCTGCCAGCAGGATGACTTCTGTTACATCGCTGGCCGTGCTTTGCCGCCGCAAGTGGCTCCATAGCGCCAGCATGCCGATCAGCCATGCCAGACTCAGCAGCATGGCTACGGCGCCGGAAACCGGCATGGCCTGCCAGATCAATAGCAAACCCAGCGTCAGCATGGTTAGTGGATACAGCCAGTACCAAAGCAGCTGTGGCATGGCGCGTCCTTAGTTGCCCAGCTGGCGCAGTGCTTGGTGCAGCCAGCCTTGCAGCAGTAAATAGATGACGAGCAGCAGCAGGCCGGACAGCATGGCCCACAGCCACGGAGAAAAGCTGCGCCAGTGCCAGACCGGGCGGGGCGACGGGGCGGCTTCCTGGGTGGGCTCCAGCGCGTTGATCACCTTGTCCAGTTGCTGTCGCCATTGCTGGTGCTGGGCGGTATCGCCCTGGCTGTATTTGCCTTCAAAGCCCAGTGCCAGCACCAGTTGCCAGCAAGCCAGCAGCCAGTACGATGGCTGCGGGCGGGCCAGCTCGCTGCGCATTTGCTCATACAGTTGTTCTCCGCCTTGCAGCGAGGCAAAGCGGTGCACTTGCAAGGGCCTGGCCTGCCAATGGGCACGGGCTGGCTCCGGCAAATGGCGTAGTGCGGTTTCGTCCAGCAGGCAGCAGCAGGCATAGATGATTTGCTCCCGCTCGGCCCGTGGTGCTCCGGCTTGTTCCAGTGCCTGTTCCAGTTGATCCAGCAAGTGCTGGCAATCCTGGTTCAACTGGTGTTCGGTCACCGGCTCGGCTTGTTGCTGCAAACGGGTGACGATCAGCGCGATGTCGCGCATATTGCCGCGCACGGCATGCAGGATGGACAGAGGGCTCATGTGGTGGGCACCGCGTACAAGGCCAGTTGCAGCTCTGGCAAGGATGATGGGAAGTAGAGGGCACAGGACTGGGCGGCCAGCATGGCGGCAAAAGCCGGGTGCTGTCTGTCCAGCGCAAAATACAGGCTGTCCACCTTGCTTGGCAGGGAGGCAGGCAGGCGTTGCATGGCTTTGAGCGGAATGCCATTGATGGCCGAGGACAGAATGCGTGCCACTTCGTCTGGTGAACCCGCCTTGGCCACTTTCGGTAATTGTTCTTGCAGCACATGCAGCGGCATGGCGGCATGCACCGACAGATAGAAATCCATGCCATCGCGCAAGCGGGCATCTGTCAGATGCGCCAGCCACAGATTGTTGCCATCGCGTTGCAGTGGCAGTACCACCACCGGGGTGGGAATCACCGTGTCCAGCAGGGTGCGGATCAGCTGTTCCAGTTGCTGGAATACCCTGCCCAGCTGGAGGTGGTCGTAAGCGGGGATGTCGGTCAACTGCTGTTCCAGGGCAAAGGTGCTGAGC
>NZ_JAELUD010000072.1:0-20037 GCF_016429185.1 Aquitalea sp. ASV11 | reverse complement strand
GGTGTCGCCGCTATGGAATGCGGTAATGCCGATATGGCCCAGGCCCGGCTGGTCGGACAAGTCCATGGTCCAGTACACCGGCCATAGCAGGCAGAGTTCGTCCGCCAGCTTGCCTGCGTCGTCCGCCCCCAGTTCCGGGCAGAACAGCGCGAAGTCGGCACCGCGCAGGCGGGTGGCCATCCAGCCGCGCTGGGTCTGGCAACGGGTGGACAAATCATCCGCCACCCGCTTGAGCAGGGCATCGGTACGTTGCCCGCCCAGACGCTGGTTCAGCTCAGCGAGGCCAGCTACCCGTACCAGCAGCAAATGCCCGCTTGCCGGGTCGGCCTGCGGGTCCAGCAAGCTGTTGAAACGTTGTTCGAAAGCCTCGCGGTTGGGCAGGCCGGTATTGCTGTCGGTCAGCACCTCGCGGCGCAGGCGGTCCACTTCGTCCCTGAGGCCCAGCAGGTAGTTTTGCAGCCGTTCCACCATGTGGTTCATCGCCATGGCCACTTCGGCCAGCTCCGGAATACCGGGAATGGCAATACGCATGAAGCGCTGTTCACTGATGGCGTGGGCCTGGGTCACCACGGTTTGCAATTCGCGGCGCAGCTTGCGGATGTCCAGCACCCCCAGCAGGCCGGCAGACAGCCCGATCACCACCAGCCAGAACACGGTTTGCAAGGCACCCTGCCATAGCGAACTGTAGGCATAGCCCAGATGGGCACGCACCACGATACGCCCGGCCTGCAGCCAGCCATTGCTGACTTGTGCCTGGCCGTCTTGTGGCTTGAGCGGCAGCAAGTGGTGGAACCAGGCCGGGGTATCTTCCAGACCGTTGCGGTTGCGCAGGTGGATGGTCATGTCTGCGGGCACGCCTTCCCAGCTGATTTCGGCGAAATGCCCCTGCTCGAAGGCCGCCCCCAGCAGGGTTTGCGCCATTACAGGGTCCGCCTTGTACTGGGTGACCATCAGCGCCAGCGCATTGGCCGTATCGGCGCTTTGTGCCGTCAGCTGTTGTTCCAGATAGCTGCGGGCATTGAGCAGGTTGGCAATCAGCGCCCCGCCGATGGACAGGGTGACCAGCAACAAGAGCAACAGCCACAGGCGCTGTACCAGCGAGAGTTTGCGCGACATCACGGGTGTACTCAAAAGGCAAAACCTTCCGTTTTCAGTTTATCCAGCAGCTGTTTCCAGCGGGTCAGCCGGTTGACATTGTTGTTCTGGGTGCCGCCCACCCAGATGCTTTCCATATTGAAGCTGAATACCGGGATCAGGTCGGGCCGCTGCGAGGCAGGCTGGATGCTGGTGATCAGGTTATCCAGAATCAGCGGCTCCACGGTCGGACTGGCATAGTATGCCAGCACCATATGCGCCTGGGTAACATTGCTGGAGGGGCCGCCAATGCGCGCCTTCACATAAGTCAGGCGGATCTTGTCCGGTGCCATGCCCAGCAAGCGTAGCGATACGTATTTGGCAATCACGAAGCCCTTGCAGTCGGCCATGCCCTTGCCAAAGGTTTCCAGCGGGGTCGCCCAGTAATCCTCCTGCCGCCATACCTGGCTGTTTTCAGCATAGGTGATGCGCCGGTTGAAAAACTCGTTCACATCCTTCAGCCGTGCGCTGTCGCTACTGCCGGCATTGTTCAGCATGGCTTGCCAGTCGCGGTACAAGCGCTGTGCCTGCGGGCCATAGCGCGCCACGGTCTGTTCGCTGGGCAGGCTGCTGCCGGTCACCGCCAGACACAGCAGCCATCCCAGCAACACGGGCAGCAGGGCGCGCCAGCCGCTGCGTAGCAGGCTGAGGGGGGCAATGACGCAGGATGTCGTCATTAAGGAAATTGGCACGCGCATGGCATTAAATGTGTAAAAAAATGGCAGTGACAGTAAAATTCCGTGTGTATAATTGTTAGATAGTGTTTAAAAATGTTGTTTAAAATTAATCACACATTCGATATGGGGTAGTATCAATGAGAAATTTGCGCAAATCCATCAGTTTGTCTGTCGCCATTGGCCTGGCAGGCGTGGCCGCTTTGTTGCCACAAGCCGCCAATGCCATCGAGGTGAATGCTGCCGTCCAGCAAGCCATCCTGAACAACCCGGAAGTGCTGGC
This sequence comes from Aquitalea sp. ASV11, assembly GCF_016429185.1. Classification (NCBI taxonomy): domain Bacteria; kingdom Pseudomonadati; phylum Pseudomonadota; class Betaproteobacteria; order Neisseriales; family Chromobacteriaceae; genus Aquitalea; species Aquitalea sp. ASV11. The sequence goes on along the minus strand of NZ_JAELUD010000072.1, from coordinate 17,946 downwards.
CAAATTGCACCAGTTCCGCGGTGCCGGCCAGGATGTGAATGTGGGCCGTTCCGGCTACATGCCCACTGTGGATTTGAGCTATGAATCCAACCGCCAGCGCTATGACTACCCCAGCACAGTGGCTGTTGCCGACCAGAATTACACCACCCGTGGCTGGAAGGTGACACTGAACCAGAACCTGTTCCAGGGCCTGCAAACCTATAACACCGTCAAGCAACTGGGTTATGACGAACAGGCACGTTACTTTGATTTCCTCGATACCAGCGAAAGCATTGCCCTGCAAACCGTGCAGGCTTATCAGGATGTGCTGCGTTATCGCCAGCTGCTGGATACCGCGCAGGAAAATTATGCCATTCACAAGGGCATCTTCGAGCAGATCGGCCAGAAGGTACAAGCCGGTGTGGGCCGCCGTGTCGACCTGGAACAAGCTGCTGGCCGTCTGGCACTGGCCGAGACCAATCTGATCACCGATACCTCCAACCTGCATGATGTTTCGGCGCGTTATGCCCGCCTGACCGGTACCCAGCCGCCGGCACAGCTGAGCGATGTACCGTCGATGAAAGACGCGCTGCCGGCCAACCCGGACCTCATCAAGAATGCAGTGGCCCATAACCCGGCTTACCTGAGCACACTGGCCAGCGTGCGCTCGGCCACTGCCGAAGTGAATGTGCGCCGTGGCGCCTTCTCCCCGACGCTGGATTTGCAGGCCAGCAAGGCACCTACCGACAATTACAATGGTTACAACGGCCGCAGCAATATCAGCTCGGTGGCAGTCATCTTCAACATGAACCTGTTCCGTGGTGGTGCCGACCGTGCCCGCCTGGGTTCGGCTGCCGAAAAGCTGAATACCACCAAGGACCAGCGTGAAAAGGTATGCCGCGACATGCGCCAGACCTTGAGCATTGCCAACAACAACATCATCAAGCTCAAGGACCAGATGGAATCGCTGCGTCAGCATCAGCTGTCCACCGAGAAGGCGCGTGATGCCTACCGCAAGCAGTTCGACATTGGCCAACGTACCTTGCTGGACGTGCTGGACAGCGAAAACGAGCTGTTTGATGCCCAGCGTGCCTATATCAATGCCCAGTCCGATTACAAGGTGGCCGAAGCCACGGTACTGGCCAATTCCGGTCGCCTGCTGGAAACGCTGAAACTGAAGCCGGTGGAAGACTTCAAGACCGACAACAGCCTGAGCGAAGAAGAGCAGAACGCGTGTGATACCAGCTACACCCCGCCGCCGGTGATCGACGTGAAGTCGATTGCGGCACGTCAGTACACTGCTGCAACCGCCGAAGCCCAGGCTGCACCGCAAGCCGCGCCGCTGGCTGCCCAGCCGGTGAAGGCCAGCAAGCCCAAGGCCAAGAAGAAAAAGCCGGTAGCCTCCGCCGCCAACTGATTGTTCCGGCTCATACGCAAAACGCCACCCTGCGGTGGCGTTCAGGCTGCTGACAAAGTTATTTGGTGCGCTTGTACTGGACCCGGCAAAGCCGGGCCTTTCAACTAACTCTTAGATTCCGCAGCCTTCCCATCTATTCCCAATCCCCCCGCCCTTGCCCAGCCAATTGAAGATGGGAGCCTCGCTTTCTATCCAGAAAGCGAGAGGGGTTTATTTCTGTATCCAGAGCAGGAGCTGCGTGTTTGCAGCTTAAACCCGGAAGCGGTTCAGGCTGTCATCCAGTGCGGCAGACAAATCCTTCAGCTGCTGTGCCAGCTGGTTGGATTCCTGCACCGAGCGGTTGGTGCTGTCATTCATTTGCGCAATCTGCTCCACATTGCGTGCCACATCCTGGCTGGCCTGGCTTTGTTCCTTGATGGCATCGGCCACATCGCCAATCTTGTCCACCGAACGCTGCGACAAATCACGGATCAGCTGTAGCGAACTGGCCACCTGCTGCGTGCTGCCAACGCCGGTTTCTATACGGCTGTTGGCCTGTTGCATGCTGACAAAGGCCTGCTTGGTATCGGTTTGCACACTGGAGATGCGTGAGGAGATTTCCGCCGTGGCCACGCTGGTGCGCTCGGCCAGCTTGCGTACTTCATCGGCCACCACGGCAAAGCCGCGGCCCATTTCGCCGGCCCGTGCCGCTTCGATGGCGGCATTGAGCGCCAGCAGATTGGTCTGGTCGGCAATGTCGCGAATCACCTGCACGATATTGCCGATTTCACCCGAGCGCTGATTCAGCTGTTCGATCACCTTGGCCGTGGTGGTGATGCTGTCGGCAATCTGGCGGATTTCATCTGCCGCCTGGGCGGCCAGCTGGCTGCTGTGGGTGGCTTCTGCCGTGGCGTGGCGTGCCTGCTCCTCCACGCCCTGGGTGTTGTCCGACACCATCTGGATGCTCACTGTCATCTGCTCGATGCTGGCGGCACAGGCCGAGGCCGCTTCGGACTGCTGATGCGAAGCCTTGGCCACGTAGCCGCTGACATCGCCCAGGCGGTCGGCCACGCCAACCAGTTGCGATGAATACCCGTGGGATTCCTGGATCAGCGTGCGCACCGTGCCCACCAGGTCGGAAACCGAACGGCCCATGCTGCCCAGTTCGTTACGGCCCAGGTCTGGCAGCTGCTGCGTCAGGTCACGGCTTTGCGCCAGCTGCTGGCTGCTGTCGCGCATGCTGTTGAGCGGGTGACGGATGGAATGGATGATGACCCAGGACAGGGCAATGCCCAGCAGCAGCGCAATCACCAGCAGCGCTACCACGGCATTGCGTACCGAAGCCGAGGTGCTGTTGATTTGCTCGCCCAGTGCATTCACTGCTTCCACCGCCGCCTTGCTGATGGTTTGCAGCATGTCTTCCATCTGGTGCACGTTTTCCTTGAACTTGCCGATGGCAGCATTACCGTCGGCCGGGGTGGCAATGCTGCCTGCCTCCACCTGGGTGCTGACGCTATTGAAACCATCGGCATAGGCTTGCAGTAGCTCGCCCTGCTTTTGCACCGGGCCACTCAGGCTGCCGCTCAGGCTGTTGCTGCCGTCGCTCAGCGACTGGGACAGTTTTTTCACCGTGTCCTGCGCTTTGCTGTAGGTGTCTTTCCATTTGCCCAGGTATTCGCCGCGCTTTTCGCGGTTGGCAATGTTCAGGAAATAGTCTTTCTCATAGCGGCGCAAATTGCCCATGTGCACGCGCAGCTCGGAGACATCACGAAAGAACATCAGTTCGTGGCTGGCAACTTCGTCGACCCGGTGGTCGATACGACCCAGCCCTTGCAGGGTAATGCTGCCGATGATGGCCAGCGCCACCAGCAGCAGGCCGAAGCCCGCTGTGATGCGTGCGGCAATGGATAAATTTTTCATTGTGTTCCCCACCCAGGTTGACAGGCAGTCCTGACGCCATCACCCGCGGGTGTGCGCTGCCTGATACATTCCGCCATCCTGATGACCGGCCGATGACATGTGCAGTGCAATGAAAGTTTGCAATGTCGACCGATGCGGTCCGGATTGGCGTTGATTTGGCGCGCACCTTGCCACTTCATGCCAGGGAATGCAAGCCGTTTGACAGTAAGGTCATGCCGGCATGTCCAGGCCGATGGCCTGGTAGGTGTTGCACCACAGCGCGTGCCTCAACTCATTCAAGTCCATCTTGCGCAATTCTGCCATGACGATTGCAAACTGATTGAGGTTGGCAGGGGTATTGGGCTGTTGCTGCGCCCATTCGGGCCGGATGTCAGGCGCGTCGGTCTCCAGCACCAGGGCGGACAGGGGAAGGGTGGCGGCCAGTTCGCGGATGCGCCGCGAGCCGCTATAGGTCATGGCACCGCCAAAGCCCAGCTTGAAACCCAGCTTGATGAAGGCCTCGGCTTGCTGGCGACTGCCATTGAAGGCGTGGGCGATGCCGCCTTTCACCGGGATCTGGCGCAGGTATTTCAGAACGCGGTCCTGCGCGCGGCGCACATGCAGCAAGACGGGCAAATCGTATTTGCGCGCCAGCTTCAGCTGTTCCACCAGCAGGGCTTCCTGCCGTGCCGTGTCCAGCCCCGGCACGTAGAAATCCAGCCCGATTTCACCCACCGCCACCGGTGCATGCCGTTGCAGGTGTTGCTCCAGCGTGTGCAGGTGCTCATCCAGATGGCGCGCCAGGTAGATGGGGTGCAAGCCAAAGGCCAGCCAGCAGCCATAACGTTCACGCATGGCCAGGCTGTCGGCAAAGCTGTCGCTGTGAATGGCCGGCAGAATCAGCTGGCCCACGCCGCTGTCCTGTGCCGCTGCCACCAACTGGTCGCGCCAGCCGGTAAATTCCGGGGCGTCCAGATGGCAGTGCGAGTCAATCAGGCAGGGGCCGGGGCGGGGGGCAAAGTGTCTGGTCATCCCGCCAGTGTAGCGCGTGTCAATGGCGCTGGGCGGCCAGCAGGGTCATGAAGTCGGCCACCGGCATGGGGCGGCCAAACAGATAGCCCTGGAAAGACCTGCAGTGCTGTTCCAGCAGGAAGCGGCGCTGGCTGGCGGTTTCCACGCCTTCGGCAATCACCTGCAACTGCATGCTGCCGGCCAGGGCCACGATGGTGCGGATGATGGACGCGTCGTTGGCATCGCTGTCGATATCGCGCACGAAGGACTGATCGATCTTCAGCTGGTCCAGCGGCAGGCGCTTGATATAGGCCAGCGAGGAGTAGCCGGTGCCAAAGTCATCCAGCGAGAAGCACACGCCATCCTGCTTGAGCATGTTCATTTTGCGCACGGTGTCGTCCACGTCCTGCAACAGCAGGCTTTCGGTCAGTTCCAGCTTCAGGCGACGGGCGGGCGCGCCACTGCGCATCAGCGCATTGCGTACCATTTCGACAAAACTGCTCTGGTGGAACTGGCGGGCGCTGACATTCACCGCCAGCTCCAGCCCGGCAGTGGCCGGGTCTTCCGCCCAGGCGGCCAGCTGGCGACAGGCGGTATGCAGCACCCATTCGCCCAGCGGCACGATCAGGCCGCATTCTTCCGCCAGCGGAATGAAGCTGGCCGGGCCCACCAGCCCGTGCTCCGGACGCTGCCAGCGCAACAGGGCCTCCGCACCGGTGACGCGGCCATCGGCATCTACCTGTGGCTGGTAATACAGCTGGAATTCCTGCTGCTGCAAACCGCGGCGCAGCGCACTTTCCAGCTCGGCACGGGCGCTGACGGCTTCCTGCATTTCCGGGTCGAAAAAGCGCAAGGTATTGCGCCCGGCGCCCTTGGCCTGGTACATGGCAAGGTCCGCCCGTTTGAGCAGCTCTTCCACCGAGTTGTCATGGCCGTCAAACAGCACCGCGCCCATGCTGCAGGTGTTGTGATGCAGGTCGCCCAGCATGGGGTAGGGGCGGGCCAGTGCTTCCAGCACATGCTGGCCGATGGCGCGGGTTTGCAGCACGGCCTGGGCCGGGTCCTGGTGCAGGCCTTCCAGCATCAGCACGAATTCGTCCCCCCCCAGCCGGGCCACGGTATCGCCCGGTCGCAGGCATTCATTCAGCCGCTGCGCTACTTCCTGCAGCAGGCGGTCGCCCTTGTCATGGCCCAGGGTGTCGTTGAGGGTTTTGAAGTTGTCCAGGTCGATGAACAGCAAGGCTCCGGTACGGGCGTGATGCTGGCAGACTTCCAGCGCCATTTGCAGGCGGTCCAGCAACAGGCGGCGGTTGGGCAGCTGGGTGAGCGGGTCGTAGAAGGCCAGCCGTTTGATCTTGTCTTCCGCTGCCTTGCGCTGGGTAATGTCGCTCATGGTGCCCACGTAGTGGCTGACCGAGCCGTCTTCCGCCAGCACCGCGCTGATGCTGAGCCATTCCGGATAAACCTCGCCATTCTTGCGCCGGTTCCAGATTTCCCCCTGCCAGGCCCCCAGCTCTTGCAGGCTTTGCCACATGCGCTGGTAAAACGCAGCATCGTGGCGGCCGGACTGCAACAGGCTGATTTTCTGCCCCACCACTTCGTCGGCACCATAACCGGTGATTTTGCTGAACGCGCCATTCACTCGCAGGATGGTGGTGTGACAGTCGGTCACCACCATGCCTTCCTGCGCCTCAAAGGCGGTGGCGGCAATGCGCAGCAGCTGTTCGGCGTGTTTGCGCTCGCTGATGTCGCGGGCGGATGCATACAGATACAGCCGTCCGGCAATGGTGACCGGCTTGGCATTCACCTCCACATCAATCATCGAGCCGTCCTTGCGCCGGTGCCGTGTTTCCAGTCGCACACCCAGGCCGCTGGTGTCGTGGATCAGCCGGTGCAGCTCGCCGGTGCTGATTGTGCTGTCCCAGTCCTGCAGGCGCAGTGCATGCATTTCTGTTTCGCTGTAGCCCAGCATGGCGGCAAAGGACGGGCTGCACTCGGTCAGCCGTCCTTCCTCGTCCAGAATGTGAATGCCATCAGACGCCGTTTGCAGCAAGGCGGCCTGCCGCATGGTTTCGGCCAGTGCCGCATGCTCTGCCGCTTCCCGGTCCGACGTTTCCTGCTCCAGCGCACGGGTGCGCAGGGCCACCAGCAAGGCCAGTTCGGCCCGATTGCGGCGCAATTCCCCCATTTGCCAGGCCAGCCAGCCCAGCAGCCCGCTGATCAGCAGCACCAGCAGGGTATTGATGACCAGATGGCGCGGGTTGCGCCAGCCGTCACGCGGTTCCACATCCAGCGTCCACGTGCCGTTGGCCATGTTGATGGTGTAAGGCACCGGCTCGGCCAGCGGCGTGGCCTCGTGTTCCGAGCTGGCCAGTACCTGAATCTGGTGGCTGTCCGGGTGCTGACGCCACAGCCGGTAGCGATAGCCGCGCCGGGGCAGCCAGTCCAGCCCGGCGCTTTGCAACACATCCGGAAAACGCACCAGCGCAATGGCAAAACCCCAGAACACCGGCGGCACACCACGCTCCCGGTTCAGGAACACCGGCATGCGGCCCACTGCACCCATGCCGCCCTGCACCAGCGGGAAGGGCCCGGCCAGCGTCATCTCGCCGCTGTCGCGCGCCATGAAGGCTTCCTTGTTGCGCGCCGGGTCGGCCAGCAGATTATGGCCAATCGCCTTTTCATTCCCCTTGAGCGGATAGATTTGCCGTACCACCCCATTAGGGGCCAGTTGCAGCGACATCACGCCGGGGTAGTAAGTCATCAGCGCGCGGGCATAGGCGTCGAAATCATCCAGCTGGCCATGCCCCTGCCGCACCATGGCGCTCAGCGCGTAAGTGGAGGACAGCGCACGGTCTATGGTCACCTTCACCGCATTGCCACGGTCGCTGGCATCGGCCAGCGCCTGCGAACGGGCAATGTCCTCATCCTGACGCGCAGCCACACACACCACTGCCATGCCTATCAGGAAGGCAAGCAGGGTGACGAGCAGGCTGGACAGCCAGGAAGGCCAGATTCTGTTCACGTTGGTCGGTGCCGAAGGTAATGGGCAGGCAATAGGCCAGACTAGCGCATAGTGTACTGACCCGGCCCAGCCCTTGCTATGCCAAACGCAAAGAAAATCACCCGCATTTGCGCTTGATCAGCCTTGCGGCGGATCACCCCCGCCAAAGCCTTGCCAATACTGGCCCTGCGACAATTGGTCACATCCCGGAGCGCAGCGAAATTGCTACGCTGCACCCCTTGCGGATCAAACAGATGTTTGTCCGACAGCTGGTCAAGACCTGCGCTATCCCACCCATGCCGGTTTCTTGTCCGGCTACGTGGTGCTGCAATACGTCAACCAGAACGCCCAGCTATACGGCGTGGACGTCAGCGGCAAGCTGCAACTGGCCAAAACCCCTGGCTTCGGCCGCTTCGATGCCACCGCCCAGCTCAGCTACACCCGTGGCGAAAACCTGACTACCGGCGACAATCTGTACAACATCATGCCGCTCAACGCCAAACTGGCGCTGGTAAACAGGCTGGGGCAGTGGACCAGCACCGCCGAATGGCAAGCCGTCCGCGCCAAAACCGACGTCTCCGCCGTGCGCAACGAAGTCAAAACCCCCGGCTACAGCCTGTTCAACCTGCGCACCCGCTATGAAAACAAACGGTTCAGCGTGGACGTGGGCATCGACAACGTGTTCAACCGCTTCTACACCCTGCCGCTGGGCGGCGCCTACACCGGCCAGGGCATGACCATGAGCCGCGCCGGCATCCCCTGGGGCGTTGGCGTAGCCGGCCCCGCCCGCTCGCTGTACACCGCTTTCAACCTCAAGTTCTGACCCCGCCTGCTACGCCCGCCTGATGGCGGCCAGAACAAAACACCCCCGGCCATGCAGATGGCGCGGGGGTGTTTTGTTGTTGAGTGGTAGTGATGATGGGGTCTTTATCGCAGTGTGGCGGGAAAGCCAATGCAGGCGATGGTTTTCAGTTTGGGGAAACTTGATCCGTATAATAAATATGACCTGATATCTGATGGTATTGGGAAAATATGAAATAGTATGGGTAGTTCATTAAATTTCCCAAGCAAGCTTTACAATGTGTGATGCTAAAATTTCTAATTCATTTTGGTGATAGTTCCTTTAGCTTTGAATTTATTAATTTCCAGTTTTCAAAATTCTCTCTCATTGAGCATTCGATAATTTTCTTCTTAAATTCAAGAGGGGAGACTCTGACTTTGAATTCTTTATGTATTTCAGTAAGCACTTGCTTCCCGTCGCATTGGGATGTCCATTTTGATTGCCATTCATCTATCAATTTGGCGCTGACTGAGTGGATTTTTGATATCAAATCATCATTTTTGTGTTCAATGGATTTATTTATTGCCTGTGCAACATTTTCAAGTTTTTCCTTGAACTTTGTTGCGGTCTCTTCTGGGCTGTCTCCGATTAATTCATTTATTTTTTATGTGGTGTTCTGTTGTTAGTAACTCGGCTAGTATTTTTTTGCAAGATATTTTCGATATTTGCTTGAAAGCAATATCTTTAATGTGCGCTGACAACGATCCGCGAGTCATATTTTCTATGGATGCGCCGCATTTGGATAGTGCGTCAAATACGGCGTCAGTTTCTAATAGATAGTTTTCTAAGCAGTATCTGTCCCACTGGAGGCTTCGAACCTTATTGGACTCTTCAAGTAGAGCCGGTTTATTGTCCAAGTCAAATAAAAATAATTGATATGTGTCTAGTTGTCCCTTTTTATCTTCCTCGACAAGTGTTTTTATGTTTTTTTGAATTTCATTTCTTCCACCTAAATATTTAGCAGTAAATCCTGGGAGTTGCATGGAGATTGCTTCCTCTAGTATATCTACGTCATGAGGTCCTTCTAGGTAAATTACTCCTTTTGTTGAGAGTATATCTGTGCTATTTGATCCGAGTTTTTGCAGTGCATTAAATACTTCTGCTTTATCTTTTTTGTAAATGGGAGAGATATCTGTGCTTGAAATGAGGTGATATATTTTGCAGTCATCACGTTCGAATGCAGTGACAAACATTTCCGGACTGTGTGTGCAAAGTATTATCTGTCTGTTTTTTGGTTTGCAGATTTTATCAACTATGAATGGGACTATTCTCTTTTGAACGGCAGGGTTTAAATGCAATTCTGGCTCGTCAAAAATTATTATCCCATTTTCGAATGTTGTTATATCCATGAATAAGAGAGTTAAGAGAATATTTTTTTCTCCTGAACTCATGCTATCTATGTCGTAAAGGGAGTTTTTTGTTTCATCTCGTATGAGTATGGATAGGTTTCCATTTTGATTTACCTGTACTCCATGTAATTTTCGGCCTGGAAGTAAGTGCTCAAAAATGGAATTGAACGTGGCTTCAATGTTGTTTTTGTATTCATCCCCAGATAAATACATGTTAATTAAAAATTGTTTGATAAGCTGATATTTTGCCTGAGGGTTTGCAATGTATGACTGAACCTGCTGAGCTGCATTGCCCTGACCAATCTGAAGTGGTTGATCTCCATGCGGGAGTGACCTGTCGGCTGGGAAGTAATTGAAGTATGAATGATAAAAGCCTGACACTTCGCAGAGTATGGATAATAGCTCTTGATCTAGGATGTTTTTCCCTTGAACTGTCCCGTTTTCGATAGTTAAGGTGGCATCTAGTATCTTTTCTTTGGATATGTGCTCTATGTAATTTTGAATTTCGCCAATTCCTTGGTCGAATACTTTTAATCCCTCTTTGCTGCTCAGATATTGAGACTCACTAAATGGTTCTCTGAATATTGGGAATCTATTGGTATGTTGTAGATGTCTTATGGCGAATCTATTTATATGACTTTTCTTTATTAACTCAATGTCATTTCCATGTATGGAAAATGTTATTGATATTTCTATTTTTTTTGCTGGGTCATTGAATATAGCGTTTGGTATGATTCCTTGCTGATCAGGTGTTAATGCTTTTATGGTACTTAGTACGGTAATTGCTTCATTTTGTATGTTTGGAAAAAGAAATGATTTATTGAGTCGAATTGACTCTAGTATTGTTGATTTGCCTACTGCGTTGGGTCCGACAATTAAAATGCAATCCGCATTGGACTTGAATTCAATCTCTTTTAGTCCTTTGAAGTTTCTGATTCTGATATTTTCAATTTTCACTTGAATTCCTTGGTTTACTAATTGAATTAATTTGTATTGAATGAAAATTAGATCAAATCGTCTTAAAGGATATTGTCTCAATGTGTTGGGATTTTCCGGCACACATCAAAAAACCGCCCCAAACCGTGGATGCACCCCGTAAACCCTTGCTAGGCAAGGGTTTCAGTCCCACGGTTTTGCCCACGGGTTTTCTGCCATTCCGTGGGTCTCTCTGGATTCTCAATAAAATCAATGCATTGAAGGGATGGTGTCATCCACGGTTTCCACGCTTTACCCATCGTAAACCGTGGATCAGCTTTTCCGACCTGTTGCGACTCTGTGCTTGACCTCCCAGCGTCTCTCTTCCCGTCACTGCAAAGCAGAAAGATTCTCTTCGGCATTCAGTTTTTCACATAAAACGTGCTGATGTCATATGTCAGATCAAAAATCAGCTAACAATCTGCCGTTGTATTGGTATGAATCGGACAGTGGCGGAATCGACAGGGGCTAATGCCATGCAGTGCTGGGTGGCGTTTGTGCTGACGGGGAAGGTAATAGCCTGTTGCTGGCAAACAGTACACAGCCCGCGCTGGGCGGGCTGTTGGTGGACGGCAGGTGAGGTTTGCGTAAACGACTGGCAACAAAACAGCGCCTGGTGGCGCTGTCTGTCCATTCAGAGGAGTTGGCCGATATCGGTGCGGGCGAGGCTGATTTGCTGATGCAGCGGGGTCAGCAGCCCGGCCAGCTGGTTGGCTGCCAGCGGCATGTCCTCGGCGTGGTGCAGCAGATCAAGCAGGCATTGCATGCAGTCAGCGGCACGGTCCAGCGTGCAGATTCCGTCGGCAATGGTTTGCTGGATGGTCTGGCACAGGCGGGTCAGCTGGCTGATGGAATCGCGCAGCGCGGCGTGCTCCGGCAGGCTGGTCAGGGATTGCAGGTGGCTGAGTTGGTCTTGAAAGGTGGCCAGCGCCAGATAGGCGGCGGGAGCGGGCTGGTTTTGCAGGGGCTGGGTGTTCATGCGCGGGCCTCCTTGCTGAAGGATGGCAGGGCGGTAACGGCAATGACAATCGCGGGGGGAGGGCGCAACTGGGCGCGGGAAATGCCAGGCATGGTGATTGCCTCCATAGTGTGCGGTTTGCGTACCACCAACCACTTCCTACGGTGGGTGGCAGTCCGAACGGGGGTAGGAATACCGGCACTATGGAACCGGCCAGCCCGAAGGCTGCCCCGCCCGGCCCGCCATAGAAGGCAAGACAAGACGCACGGACGCAAAAAAACCGCTTTCGCGGTGGTGTCCGCCATAGTGCTAATCGGGTTCCTACGCCCGGTGCCGCTATTGAACAGCACGCGGCAATTGTTGGGTGGTGGGGTGGGCTTGTCAATACCGGGGAAGGGGATAGCACGGCATGGCTGCGGGCTGAGCCTGCGGGGTTGTGCTTTGTTGCGTTGGTGTCCCGGCAGTGTTCCATGGCAGGATTTTGGCAACAAAAAAGCGCCTTGCGGCGCTGTTTTTGATTCTTGCTGCAACCCTTATCTGCTAAGGACTTGGTGCCCGGGGTCGGACTCGAACCGACACACCTTGCGGCGGGGGATTTTGAATCCCCTGCGTCTACCGATTTCGCCACCCGGGCATCGCAAGAGGAGGCAAGTCTATCCCATCTGCCGTGGCTTGTAAATCACTCCCCGGCGTCCTTTTTCATTTTCAGCGCGTGGTCATACAGCAGCTTGCGGTTGGCACCGGTAATTTGCGCTGCCAGCGTGGAGGCTTGCTTCATCGGCAGGTCGGCGCTGAGGATGTTCATCACCCGGATGGCTTCTTCCGGCAAACCGGCCTTGTCTTCCGCTTGCGGGGCGGCGTCGATGATGAGGACAATTTCTCCGCGCTGCTGGTTGCTGTCGGCCTTTACCCATTCCAGCAGTTCGCCGGCGGGCAGGCTGTGGAAGGTTTCAAAGGTTTTGGTCAGCTCGCGTGCCAGCATCAGGCGGCGGTCCGGCCCCAGTTCGGCCACGATGTCCTGCAGGGTGTCCACAATGCGGTGCGGCGCTTCGTAGCACACCACCAGGTGGTCGGCACCTAGCCATTGCTGCAAGGTACGGCGGCGTTCGCCGCTTTTCGGCGGTAAAAAACCGTGAAACAGGAAGGCATTGCTGGTGAAGCCGCTGGCGGACAGGGCGGTGATGACGGCGGATACGCCGGGGATGGGGCGTACCGGATGTCCGGCGGCGCGTACGGCTTCCACCAGCCGCGCGCCGGGGTCGGATACCGCAGGGGTGCCGGCATCGGATACCTGCACCACGATTTGCCCTTCCGCCAGCCAGCGGATGACTTGTTCGGCCATGCTGCGTTCATTGTGCTCGCGCAGGCTCACCAACTTGTTGGCGTGGATGCCGTAGGCAGTCAGCAGGCTGCCGGTGACGCGGGTGTCTTCTGCGCAGACCACATCGGCCGCGCTAAAGGCCGCCAGTGCACGTGCGGTAACATCTCCCAGGTTTCCAATGGGAGTGGCCACCACATATAATGTGCCGCGACAGAAACTTTCCCGTGCAGTTTCAAGCAAGTGAGCGAACGAAGTATGCAAAGACTGGCTCCGCTGTTGGTTGGCGTCATGATGACATGGTTGACGGCTGCGCATGCGCAGGCACCGGACTATATCATCCAACTCAATGCTGCGCCGCTCAATAGCGTGGCCGGACAAAGCCCGCGCGCCCAGGCGCAGCCGGCATCCGCCCCTGTAACCCCGGTGGCCAAGCCGCTGGCTGCGCCCGGCAAACAGGTGGCACGTCTGAAAATAGGCCTGTTGCTGCCCACCGAGTCCAAATTGCTGGGCGAGGCGGCTGCGGTGGTGCGTAGCGGGGTGGAAGCCGCGCATGATGCCGAACCGCAAGCCGATGTGGTGGTGATTGATGCTGACGAACACAACGCCGCCCAGCGCTACCGCGAAGCGGTGGCCAGCGGCGTCAATGTGGTGATAGGCCCCTTGTCGCGTGGCGGTATTGCCGCGGTGGCACCGCATGTGAGCGTGCCCACGCTGGCGCTCAATGCCGTGGGGCGCGATGTGCCGACCAACCCCAAGCTGTTTACCCTGGCCCTGAATGTGGAAGTGGAAGCCCGCCAGATTGCACGCCTGATGCGTGAAGATGGCCGCAGCAATCCGCTGATCATTGCCGATGGCGAGGTATTGTCCAGCCGCCTGAAGCAGGCCTTTGCCGACGAGTGGCGCAGCCAGAGCGGCAAGGATGCGCCGCAGATTGAAGACAACGGCCAGAGCCTGTCCGTGTTGCAGCAGGCAGCCAGCCAGGCCGATGCGGTGTTTCTGGCGGTGGAACCGGCCGAGGCCGCCCGGCTGAAACCGGCATTGCCGCCGGATCTGCCGGTGTATGCCACCTCGCAAATCAGCACGCGCAGCCCGGACAAACAGCTGGCCGGGGTGCGTTTCATCGACATGCCGTGGTTCCTGATGCCGCAACACCCGGCGGTGAAGCGTTTTGCCCGGCCTGCCAGCACACTTACCCTGCAAACCGAGCGCCTGTATGCGCTGGGGATAGATGCCTATCGTCTGGCGCTGTTGCTGGGGACCACGCGCAACCCGGCCAGCATCAAGCTGGATGGTGTTACCGGCGACTTGAAACTGGGTCGCGACCGGGTGTTTGACCGTCAGTTGCCGGTATCGCTGATTGGCGAAGGCGAATAAGGCCGATGAACCGCCAGGGGCAGCAGGCAGAGGAACGCGCGCTGGCCTTTCTGCAGCAGCAGGGCCTGAAGCTGCTGGAGCGCAACTGGTTATGCCGTGGCGGTGAGATAGACCTGATCATGCGTGACGGGCGCTATCTGGTGTTTGTGGAAGTGCGCCACCGGGCCAGCCCGCGTTATGGCGGTGCGGCGTACAGCATTACGCCCGCCAAGCAAAGGAAACTCCTGCATGCGGCCACGGTCTACCTGTCCGATAAGCGAGTAGACGCGCCCTGTCGTTTTGATGCTGTGCTGAGCGAAGGCCAGCAGCCGCTGCAGTGGTTGAAAAACATTTTTGCATAGCAGCCATCCCGCGCTGCTACAAGGAAGAGCATGGACCTGATTGAACGCGTCAACGGACATTTTCTGGAAAGCATTGCCGCCAAGCAGGAGGCAATGGAACTGCTGTCGCCCGCCGTGGCGCTGGCTGCCGAGCGCATGGTCAGCTGCCTGATGAACGAAGGCAAGATCCTGGCCTGCGGCAATGGCGGTTCGGCTGCCGATGCCCAGCACTTTGCTGCTGAAATGCTGGGACGCTTCGAAAAGGAGCGCCCGGGCCTGGCCGCCATTTCGCTGGCGACCGACTCTTCGGCGCTCACTGCCATTGGCAATGACTACGATTTCGACATGATTTTTTCCAAGCAGGTACGTGCGCTGGGGCATACCAACGACCTGTTGCTGGCCATTTCCACCTCGGGCAATTCCGCCAATGTGATTGAAGCCATTTATGCTGCGCACGAGCGCGGCATGGGTGTGATTGCCCTCACCGGGAAGGATGGCGGCAAGATCAGCGAAATCCTGTCGCCGGAAGACATCCAGCTGAATGTGCCGGTGCTGCGCACTGCGCGTATTCAGGAAGTGCACATCCTGCTGGTGCATGCCCTGTGCGATGCCATCGATTACATGCTGTTGGGAGGTGAGTAAATGAAACGTACTGTCCTGTCCCTGTTGCTGGCGGCTGGTGTGTCCAGCGCGCTGTCCGGTTGTTTCGCCCTGGCTGCCGGTGGTGTGGCCGGTGGTGCGCTGGTGGCTACCGACCGCCGTTCCAGCGGTGCTTATGTGGACGACCAGAGCATTGAAGCCAAGGTATCGCACCAGATTGGCGAGAAATTGCCTTCGGCTCACGTCAATACCACCAGCTATAACCGTGCCGTGCTGTTGACCGGTGAAGTGCCGTCGGCAGAAGCCGGCCAGCAGGCCGAGCTGATTGCCCGCGCCATGCCCAATGTGCGCCGTGTATTCAATTACACCGTGGTGGCGCCTGCTTCCGGTTTCTCCGAGCGTAGCAACGACACCTGGATCACCAGCAAGGTGCGTACCCGCCTGCTGGATGGCAAGGGCTACTCGCCCAACCATATCAAGGTGGTGACCGAACGTGGCGTGGTGTACATGCTGGGTCTGGTTACACCGGCGGAAGGGCAGGCGGCAGCACAGGTGGTGAGCGAAACCGCCGGGGTGCAAAAGGTGGTGACGCTGTTTGAAAGCATCACCGAAATCACGCCAGTGCAGTAAGTTGTGCTGAAACAGAAAAAGGACCGCATGCGGTCCTTTTTTTATTATGCCTGGCCTGAGTGTGCTTCAGCCGTGACTGCTGTGCACACGCGGTGCCAGTACATCGGCACACAGCACGTGCATGGCTTCGTCGATTTCAATCGCCATGGACAGGGTGACGCAGGAGCGGGTGTCGGTCATCGACAGGTAAGGCTCGCTCATGTACAGCACGCCGGGCTGGTCGATGGCATGCTGGAAATACGCACGGCGCGACCACACCGCACCGGTGGTATCCGCCAGCGGGGCAAACTTCAGGCTGCTGGCAATGGTGTTGTGGCGGCTGTTGAGGTTGCGGCCAATCTGGCGGCCTTCGCTGTCCAGCAAGAAACAGCGGATGACATCGGGCATGGCCAGCATGGGGGTGGCCGCCTGGTCGAACGGCGTGCCCTGCATCAGCGAAATGGCCGATTGCACAAAGGCCTGGCGTGCAAGTTCGATCTGGCGGCGGGTAATCTTGCGCTTGAGCAGGTCGCGCACCATCAACTCGTCCCAGCGCGAATCCAGCCGTTTGGTGATGATGTCGTCTGCATCCGGGCTGGCGGAGGGGCGGGCCACATAATAGCCCTGTACCAGGTCGCAGCCGGACTCCAGCGCCACCAGCACATCGTTCTCGGTTTCAATCCCTTCTTCCACTACCAGTGCACCAATTTCGTGCATCAGACGCACCAGTCTGGACAGCAGATTGCGGGTACGTGGCTGGCTGACGGCACTGCGCAGCAAGTCCTTGTCGAATTTCACCAGGTCCGGTTCCAGCTGGCAGACCCGGTCCAGGTTGGAATGGCCGACGCCAAAGTCGTCAATCGCAATCAGGAAGCCGGCTTTTTTCAGCAGATTCACGCCCTCGATCAGGGCTTCATCCACTTCCAGCACATGTTCCAGCACTTCCAGCACCACATTACCCGGCTGCAGGCCGGCTTCGCGAATGGTGTTGGCCAGTGCCATGGCCCGCTCCGGGCGGGACAGCGAGGCGGCATCGACATTCAGGAACAGCCAGTGCGGATGGCTGTGTTCCAGCGCCGCAAAGTGCTGTACATGGGCCTGGCTGACGGCCAGGTCCAGCCCGTGGCGTCGCTCGGGCGACACCATGGCATAAAAGGCCTCGGCCGGGGACAGGGGCAGCTGGTTCTGCTCGGCGCGCAGCAAGGCTTCCACGCCCACGGTACGGCGGTGCGCCAGACTGTAGATGGGCTGGAAATGGCTGCCGAGTATCAGACCGGCATGCTCGAAACGTTTCATTGCAGTACATTCCTTCCTGAGATAGGGCTCTTGCTGGCCCATGAACCCGTTACCTAGCAATCGGCATTCCAGTGTAGAGCATGGCCGGATAATAAAAAACGGGCCCGACGGGGCCCGTTAAGATAAATCCAACAAAAAACCAGAAATTACTCTTGCTGAATGCCAGCAACCAGCCATTTGCCGCCGGTGCTGCCATCCTTGACGTAATGCCAGTATTCGCTGAACGGTACTGCCGCAGCATTGACCGATTCGCTCACCGTACCGGAGAAGCGCACGGTGGCAATAAAGCGGCCACCTTCTTCCACGGCTTCGGCCAGCTGGCAGTCCAGCTGCGGGAAGTCTGCCACATCGGTATTGCTGCCGATTTCATTGCGCAGGCCTTCGAACAGATCCGGTGTCATGTACTTGCGTACTTCTTCCAGGCTGTCCGGCGTGTTCAGGCTTTGCAGGTGCAGGAAGGTTGCCTTGGCCTGACGCAGGAAGTTCGGGGTTTCCGTACCATCCGGCAGGCGTCCGGGCACTGCACCAGCCATGGCCGGTGCTGCGCCATAGCCAGCCGGCTGACCCAAGCCGGAGCCAATCTTGGGAATCGGCTCGAAACGGGCAGCGTCCTGACCATTGCTGTTGAACACCGGGCTGTTACCGGCAGGCATCGGGCTGTTCATCGCTGCCTGGCTGGCAGTCTTGCGGCGGAACCACATCAGGCCGCCAATACCCAGCAGGCCCAGCAAGGCCAGCGTGCCCCAGGGAATGCCGGACCCGGCACCTGCGGTATCCACGGCGTTACCCGAAGCATGGTTGTTGTTCATGGCCGAACCCAGCATGTAGCCGGCGGCAGCACCTGCAGCACCCGCTGCAATGGCGGTACCAATGCCGGGGCCCTTCTTGGGCTGGGCTTGCGGCGCAGCCTGCGGAGCAGGTGCCGGAGCCGGCATCGGAGTGGGCTGCTGGTAGCTTTTGGTCGGGGCCGAGCGGCGCATGCCGGCGCTCTTGCCTCCGCCCAGGCGTGCGGCT
>NZ_JAELUD010000071.1:0-20067 GCF_016429185.1 Aquitalea sp. ASV11 | reverse complement strand
TTGCTGGATGATGGCTTCCGAAGTGCGTACTTCACGATAGTCGTAATCGCGCAGCACGCCATCGTTTTCGATGCTGGAAATGCCGATGATGCCGTAGTCCACCTTGAACTGGCGGATCAGCTGCACCGTGGCTTCGCCGGTGATGCCGCGGTCGCGCTTGCGCAGCACGCCACCCAGCACGATGACCTCACAATCGGGGTAGTCGCACATCATGTCGGCCACGTGCAGGTTGTTGGTGATCACCCTGAGGCCGCGATGGCGGTGCAGCGCCTTGGCCACTTCCTCGGTAGTGGTGCCGATATTGATGAACAGTGACGCATTGTCGGGAATCTGCTTGGCCAGCAGCGCGGCCAGACGGCGCTTTTCTTCTATGCACAACACCTGACGGGCGTTGTAGGCCACGTTTTCCACGCTGGACAGCACGCTGGCACCACCGTGATAGCGCTGCAGCAGCTGGTGTTCCGCCATCAGCGCAATGTCGCGGCGTATGGTCTGGTGGGTGACGCCAAAATGGGCGGCCAGCTTTTCCACGGTGACATAGCTTTCGCGATGGACGATGCCCAGCAGTTCCTGCTGGCGCTGATTGAGAATGATCATGGTGGCGGGTCGTTTGTCAGTATGCTGCGGTGTTGGAGGCTGTCTGATTCTACATGAGCGGCGCATTTCGCCAAATGCCGTTGGTTTCAGGCCGCCTGGCTTAGCATCCTGCTCACGCGTTCGGCCAGCGCCAGGCAACTGGTCAGGCCGGGGGATTCGATGCCGTACAGATTGATCAGCCCGGCCACGCCATGCTGTGCCGGGCCCTGGATGACAAAGTCGGCATCCGGCTGGCCCGGCCCTGCCAGTTTGGGGCGCACCCCGGCATAGCCCGGCTGCAATGCATTGTCCGGCAACTGCGGCCACCAGCGACGGATGCTGTGATAGAAGGCAGCGGCGCGCGTTGGGTCCAGCCGGTAGTCCACGCCGTCTATCCATTCCACATCCGGGCCGAAGCGCGCCTGTCCGGCCAGATCCAGCGTCAGATGGCAGCCCAGCCCGCCCGCTTCCGGCAGCGGGTAAATCAGCCGCGAGAACGGCGAACGCCCGCTCAGGCTGAAATACACACCACGGGCATAGTGGGCGGTCGGGATGGTTTCACGTGGAACACCCGCCATGCTGGCGGCAACAGCCGGTGCCCAGGCGCCGGCTGCGTTGATGACAAATCTGGCCTTGATGGTGATGCCGGCGATTTCCAGTTCCATGCCATCTGCCACTACCCGGCCACTGTTGAATGGGGAATGGCAGGCCAGTTGCGCGCCGTGGGCTTCGGCATCGGCCAGCAGGGCTTGCAGCAAGGCGTGGCTATCGATAATGCCGGTGGAGGGAGACCGCAAGGCGGCATGTGCTTGCAGTTGCGGCTCCAGCGCACGTACCCCGGCGGCATCCAGCCATTGCAGGTCATCCACGCCATTGGTGACAGCGCGGCGGGCAATGTCCTGCAAGCGCGGCATGTCGGCAGCAGTGTTGGCCAGCAGCAGCTTGCCGATACGCTGGTGCGGGATGTGCCGCTCGGTGCAATAGCGGTACAGCATGGCACGGCCCTGCACGCACAGCCGCGCCTTCAGGCTGCCCGTGGGGTAGTACAGCCCGGCATGAATCACCTCGCTGTTGCGGCTGCTGCAATGCTGGCCAATCTGGCCTTCTGCCTCGCAAATCAGCACTTCGCGCCCGGCCATGGCCAGTTGGCGGGCAATGGCCAGGCCCACCACGCCCGCGCCTATCACCACGCAATCCACCTGATCCATCACAGCCGCCCTGCCAGTTGTTCTGCGGCCAGCCAGCCCAGCAGGTGGATGTCCTCGGCCAGCTGGGCAGACCAGGGTTGGCCGCAGTTGATGCGCAGGCAGTGGCCAAAACGCGGCTCGGCAGAAAATACCAGGCCGGGGGCAAAGCTGATGGAGCGGGAGAGCGCGGCTTCCAGCAGGGCCTGGCTGTCCAGCCCTTCCGGGCCTTCCACCCACAGCAACATGCCGCCTTGTGGCCGCCGTACGCGGGTGCCGCGCGGGAAGGCGTCCAGCACGGCGTCGCTCAGTTGTTCCATTTGCTGTTTCAGCTGCTGGCGGATGCGCTGGCTGATGCGGGCGTAGTCGCCGCTGGCCAGCATCTCGGACAACACGCCAAGCAGGATGGCCGGGCTGACCAGGCTGCTGCTTTCGCGCAGCCGCTCCAGCGCGGCATGGTGCCGCCCGCCGGACAGCCAGCCCAGACGGAAGGCCGGGGCAAAACTCTTGGTGAAGGACGAACAGTAAATCACGTCGCCATCGTGGTCCCAGGCCTTGAGCGGGGCCGGATGCTGGTTGCCGAAATACAGCTCGCCAAACACATCGTCCTCGATGATGGTGAGGCCATGACGGCGCGCCAGTTGCAGCAGGCGTTTTTTGTTGTCGTCCGGCATCAGCGCACCGGTGGGGTTCTGGAAGTTGGTCACCGTCACCAGGCATTTCACCGGCGCACCGTGGCGCAGGGCGAATTCCAGCGCCTCCAGCGACAGCCCGGCATCCGGCGTGCAGGGAATCTCCAGCGCCTTCAGGCCCAGTGATTGCAGGGTTTGCAGCAGGCCGAAGTACACCGGGGTTTCCACCGCCACCACATCGCCCGGGCGGGTGAGGTGGCGTAGCGACAGGCTGATGGCTTCGGTAATGCCCTGGGTGAACAGGATGTGGTCGGCAGGAATATCCAGCTGCCAGCCAGAGGCCAGACGGCGTATTTGCTGGTACAGCTGTTGCTGGTCGGCGGTGGGCAGGTAAGCGCCAATCAGCTCCGGCTGGCGGGCCAGCCGCATTTGCATGCGCCGTGACAACTCCTGCGCCGGATACAGGCTGTGGTGCGCCTCGGCCATGTGCAGCTGCTGGCGGATGGACGAGGCCGACAGGCGGATCAGATTGCTCATGCGGCTGTCCACGTCCACCAGCGCGGCGGCGGTAGGGCCGGGCGGGGTGATATGGCCGCTTTCCGCCACATGGCGCGGCAAGGCCGCAAAGAAACCGCTGCGTGGCCGTGCCACCACCCGCTGCTGTTCTTCCAGATGGCGATAGGCCGCCAGCGCGGTAAGGGTGTTGACGCCATGTTCGGCTGCCAGCTGACGCACAGCAGGCAGGCGGCTGCCCGGCGGCCATTCGCCACTGTCCAGCCGCTGTTGCAGCTGGTGGGCGATATGCAGGTAGAGCGGAGTGTCGGTCATCGCTGTTCTATATAACAGATTCAGCCCAGTCTACGCTGTTTGTCCGCCGTGTGGGAAGGCAGACCGGCCGACATTGTTTACCCTGTGTGCATTGACGCATCCTGGAGTTCATCCATGTCCACGCTTTCCCCGCGAGAGTCTCCTGCCAGCCCGACGCATGCTGATCGTGTGCCGTTCAGCTGGTCCCATTTCTCGCCTTCGGCCGGGCTTGCCGCAGTGCTGGCACTGCTGGTGGGCTATTCCGGCCCCTTTCTTATCATTGTGCATGCCGCCCAGTCTGCCGGATTGAGTGCAGCCCAGCTTGGCTCCTGGGTGTGGGCGGTGTCCGTTGCCTCCGGCGTGGCCGGTATCTGGCTGACCTTGCGCTGGCGCGTTCCGGTCATTACCGCCTGGAGCACGCCCGGTGCGGCGCTGCTGCTGGCGGCGCTGCCCGGCGTGCCCTATGGCGAGGCCGTCGGGGCGTTCCTGGCTGCCGCCGTCATTGTCACCCTGGTGGGGGTGAGCGGTGCCTTTGACAAGCTGATGAAGATTTTCCCGGCCTCGCTGGCGGCCGCCATGCTGGGCGGCATCCTGTTCCACTTTGTTGCCGACGTGGCAGGTGCCGCCAGCCAGCAGGCGCTGCTGGTGGTGCCGATGACGGTGCTGTTTTTCATTGGCCGCAAGCTGTTTCCGCGCTTTGCACTGCTGGCCGCCATTGGGCTGGGCCTGGCCATTGCCAGCTGGCAAGGCATGTATGGTACGGCGGGCAGCTGGCAGGGCAGCAGCGGCCCCTTGTTCACCATGCCGCAGTGGTCGTGGACGGCCTTCGTCAACCTGGCCTTGCCGCTGGCGCTGCTGGCGCTTACCAGCCAGTTCTTGCCCGGCATGGCGGTGCTGTCTGCTTCCGGTTACCACATTCCGGCCCGCTCGCCGGTTACCGTGCTGGGGCTGGCTTCAGTCATCACCGCGCCGCTGGGCGGCCATGGCGTGACGCTGGCGGCCATCATCGCCGCCATTTGCACCGGGCCGGAAGCCCATCCGGACCCGCAACGCCGCTACATGGCCGGGCTGGTGTGCGGTGTGCTCTACATCGTGCTGGGTATTGCCGGTGGTGCACTGGCTGGCCTGGTGCTGCTGTTGCCCAAGGCGCTGGTGGTGACTGCAGCCGGCTTGGCGCTGTTCGGCACGCTGGCGTCCTCGCTCACCGCCGCATTGATGGACGAAGGCCATCGCGAAGCCGCCTTGCTTACCTTTGTGGTGGCTGCGTCGGGTGTCACCATCGCCGGGCTGGGCTCGCCGCTGTGGGCGGTACTGGCCGGTGGCAGCGTAAGCTGGCTCTTGAAGGCGCGCCCCAAAAGCACGCCGGCCAGCAAGCCGGTGATGCAGGGTAAAAACTGAGAGCTGAGTCAGACAAGACAATGGCCGCTTGCATGTGCAAGCGGCCATTTTTTATTGGTAGGACAGGGTGAGAATTACTGCCGATGGGCCAGCGAAGACCGTGCTGTCTTCAGGCTGATGTGCCCAGCATCAGTACATCGACCAGCAGTCCGCTTGGTAATGCTTCTTGCAGCATGCGTGCGCTGAGGAATGGCCAGTGCGCACACGGTCAGCGGGCGTTGCAACAGCATCGGGCCACGTCGCCGGGCCATGAAGTGGGACAGGCTGCCTGCAAATACAGCCACCATGCCATTCGATATGGGAAATATCTGGCAGCACAGATACTTGCTGGTGCTTGGCCGGTGATGTGTTGGCGGCTCAGAGCTTCAGCAGCCCCAGTACCAGCGCAACCACGCCGCCGGCAATCAGCGGCCCCACCGCCAGCCCACGGAAAAAGCACACGCCGATCAGCGTGCCTATCATCAATGCCGTTACCGCTTCGGGTGAAGACTTCATGAAGGGCACGCCCTGCCCGGCAATCCAGGCCACCAGCAAACCGGTCAGCACCGCGATGATGCCGGCGGGCGACTTGAACACATTGGCAATGCTGTTGCCATCCACCCGGCCGGATACCACCGGAACCAGCACGGCGGCAGTGAGGATGGCCACGCCAACATTGATGCCTTTGGATTCGATTACCGGCAACCAGCTGTCCAGCCCCAGCAGCTTGATCAGCAGCAAGACCAGCGCGGCAATGGATACCGTGAAATTATTGCCGATCAGCGAGATGGCCAGGATGAACAGGATGGGGAGATTGTCAAAATGCATGCGTATCACTTGAGAAAGAAAGGCGTGAATCCGGCCAAATGAGCACTCTGGCAAGGCCTGCCGGGGCAGCTGCCGTGCCAGAACAAAAGCCATGCAATTATACGGCTGTAAGCCCGACAAGCTGCCGGCAATCAACAGCTAAATATTGTTTACATGCCACTGCTGCTGGCCGTGTGCCAGCTTCTGCACAGAGGGGTTACACCTGCCTGCACACACCATGAGAGCGGCATGATGGCAATGCTGGTCATGTTCTGGCTGGCCGTGTACAGTGTCTGCTCTGTATACAATCCGCAGTTTGCGTGATTTTTCGCCATAAAATGCCAGCTTGCCGGTAGTTGCGCGGATGGCATGGCCAGATAAAGGAGTATGAGTGATGTTTTCTGCTGCCACCTATCAGCAGCGCCGTAGCGCGCTGCAGCAGTCCATGCCGGACAGCCTGTTGTTGTTTGTCGGCAATGTGGATTCGCCGATGAACTACCACGACAACATCTTTCCCTTTGTGCAGGATTCCAGCTTCCGCTACTTCTTTGGCCAGAACCAGCCGGGCATGGCGGCGCTGATCGACACTGCCGCAGGCACTACCACCCTGTTCGGCAATGAGCCGGCGGTGGCCGACATCGTGTGGACCGGCCCGCTGCCAACGCTGGCCGAGCGCGCCGCCTCTGCCGGCATCAGCCACAGCCAGCCTTATGCCGCGCTGGAGCAAGCGCTGGCTGACGCCCATGCTGCCGGGCGCGCCGTGCATTATCTGGCACCCTACCGCGGCGAGACCAAACTGGAGCTGGGCCGCCTGCTGAATGTGCATCCGGCCAAGGTGGCGGCAGGCTTCTCGCCCGCGCTTACCCGCGCCGTGGTGGCGCTGCGTGAAATCAAGAGCGCGGAAGAAGTGGCGGAAATGGAAGCCGCGCTGGCGGTGACCGGTGCCATGCATGTGGCCGCCATGCAGGCCTCGCGCCCCGGCGTGGTGGAACATCAGGTGGTGGGCATCATGGAAGGCATCATGCGCCGTCACGACTGGCAGCTGGCTTATCCGTCCATTTTCTCGCGTCGCGGCGAAGTGCTGCACAACCATGCCCACGACAATGTTCTGCAAAAGGGCGACCTGGTATTGAACGACACCGGCTGTACCTCTGGTGGCGGCTACGCCAGCGACATTACCCGCACCTTCCCGGTGGGTGGGCGGTTCAACCAGCAACAGCGCGAGCTGTACAACATCGTGCTGGACATGCAGCTGCAGGCCATCGCCGCCATCAAGCCCGGCGTGCGCTATCTGGATGTGCACAAGCTGGCAGCGCAGGTGATGGTGCAGGGCATGAGCGAGCTGGGCTTCTTCCACGGCCCGGTGGAGGAGATTGTCGAGTCCGGTGCCTATGCCATCGCCTTCCCGCATGGACTGGGGCATCAGATCGGCATGGATGTGCACGATATGGAAGGCCTGGGTGAGGATCTGGTGGGCTATGACGACAGCGTGCAGCGCAGCGGGCTGTTCGGCCTGGGCTATCTGCGGCTGGGCAAGGCGCTGAAAGCCGGCATGGTGCTGACGGTGGAGCCGGGCATTTATTTCATTCCGGCGCTGATTGCCGCCTGGCAGGCCGAGGGCCGTCACAGCCAGTACATCAACTATGAACGCTTCGCCGACATGAACGGTTTTGGCGGCATCCGTATCGAGGACAATGTGCTGGTGACGGAAACCGGCAGCCGGGTGCTGGGCGAGCCCATCCCCAAAACCGTGGAAGAGCTGGAAGCCATCATGCAGATGTAAGCTGTTTTGCTATCGCACCAGCAATGAAACCGCCTTCACGGCGGTTTTTTCATGTCCGGCGTGGCAGGAGGGGAAGGGGCATGACCGCGATCACTGGTTGGTCGGGCAGGGATGCAGTACAAGAGGCAGGTCTGGCGGGCTGGGCTGGTCGCGTTGATTTTTCAGCATGGCTTGTGACTGTATTAGCCGTTGCGGAAGCTGGCCGCTTGCCGGCAACACTTATTTGCAGCTTGGGCCATCACGATGGCCTTGCATCTGGAAAATCCTGCCTAGAATGAAATCTGGGCCGGAATAGGGGAGACAGTTCCGGTGCAACCCGTCAGCGACGTGACAGCCTGCCTGCCGCGCCACTGTGACCAGGCAACAGCCTAGCCAGACAACAACATCCATCAGCTGGAGAGTCACATGGAAACCACATTCCAAGCGCTGCCATCCATGGCCATGCCCAAACATACCGATCTGGTTCACCTGGACCAGCGCCCGCAGCGGCCCATCAATCTGAAAAGCCCGGCGCTTGAGGTGATGACCGACCTGCGCATCATCGACCCGGTGAGCATTGGCGAGGACGAAGCCCTGCGCCATGCGCACAACCTGATGATCAGCCGCGGCATTCGCCTGCTGTTTGTACAGGACGACGAAAGCAGGCTGGTGGGCCTGATCACCGCGTCCGACATTCTGGGTGAACGCCCGGTGCAGTGCATGCTGGAGCACGGCAAACGCCACGATGAAGTACTGGTGCGCGACGTGATGACTCCGCGCAGCGAACTGGAAATGCTGTCGCTGGCCGATGTGCAGCACGCCACCGTCGGCCACATGGTGTCCACGCTGAAGCAGCAGGGCCGGCAGCATGCGCTGGTGGCCGAGCTGGACCTGAACACCGGCCATTACCAGTTGTGTGGCATGTTCTCGTCTTCGCACATGGCACGGCGACTGGGCATGCCGCTCAATTTCATGCGCGTGCCGCAGGCCTTGTCGGAAATCCAGCACGCCTTGCTGCACGAAGGCTGAACCAGTTACGGGCTGGCCCGGCTTTCAGTTGCCTTCGCCCGCCGTGTCTTGTGGCACGGCGGTGCTGTACTTGGTGGTTTCCATCACCACCAGCGATTCAAACTCGCGCACATTGTCATTGCTCATGATGTGCTCGCGGCAAAAGCGTTCGTAATCGCCCATGTCCCGCACCAGCACCACCAGCACAAAGTCCGGCCGCCCGGTCACGTGGTAGCACTCCACTACTTCCGGCGCGGCGCGGATAGCCTGCTTGAAGGCATCCACCAGCGCAATGCGCTCGCGTTCCAGAATCACATTCACCACCAGCCGTAACGGGCGTCCCAGCACGGCCGGGTCCACCAGGGCCACTTCGCGGCGGATGATGCCCTCGCCGCGCAGCCGTTTGAGCCGCCGGGTAACGGCGGTGGGCGACAGGCTGACGGCTTCGGCCAGTTCGTCGTGGGTGCGGCGCGCGTCTTCCTGCAGCAGGGCCAGCAGTTTGCGGTCGTAGCTATCCAGCTGTTTGTCTTCTGCCATATCAGTTTTCCTGCATTGAATATTCAAAATCATCAGTTTGCGTGCATTCTGGCGCAGTAAAACGCAGCGGTGCAAGCTGGCGTGCTGCTTACACTGGCAGCATCCATCGGAGATGCACCATGTCGGCTTCCAGTACCACCCTCAACCCTTTCCTGTCCCGCTCCGCCGCGTCAGCACGCTGGCTGCCCATGCTGTTGTTTGCCGCACTGGTGACGCTGTGGGCCTACAACTATGTGGTGATGAAGCAGACCTTGCAGGCCACCACACCCATTACCCATCTGATTCTGCGCACCACGCTGGGTAGCCTGACCCTGTTTGGCGTGCTGCTGGCCCGTGGCCGTGCCATCCGGCCCCAGCGCCTGACACAGGCGGCGCAAGTGGGGCTGAGCACCACCTGCCTGTACAGCCTGTCCATTACCCTGGCGCTGGTGGCGGGGGCGGCGGGGCGTACCTCGGTGCTGGTGTTCACCATGCCGTTCTGGGTGGCGCTGCTGTCACGCTGGCTGCTGGCCGAACCGTTTGGCCGCCGTACCGGCCAGGCCTTGGCTGCCGGTTTTGTCGGGCTGATGCTGATTGTGGCGCCATGGCAGCTGCATGGCGGGGTATTGCCCATGCTGCTGGCGGTGCTGGCCGGTTTCTTCTGGGCCTTGGGTTCGGTACTGAGCAAGCGGGCGACGCGCTGTGGCCAGCTCGACAGCCTGAATTTTTCGGCCTGGCAGGCGCTGATCGGCCTGTTGCCGATTCTGGCCCTGTGGCCGTGGGCGGATTTTGCCCATATCCACTGGTCCGGCAGTTTTGTGCTGGGCCTCTTGTATGCCGGGGTGTTGTCCAGTGCGGTGGGCTGGCTGGCCTGGTTGTGGCTGCTCAAGCGTTTGCCTGCCAGCACGCTCAGTTTCAATGCGCTGGTGATACCGCTGCTGGCGGTGGCCATGGCGGCGTTGCAGCTGGGCGAATGGCCCTTGGCGCGCGAGCTGGCCGGCATGCTGCTGGTGGGGGTGGGGATTGTGCTGATTGCCAGGCGCTGAGCCGGGCTGGCGAAACAACAAGGCCGCATAGCGGCCTTTTCCATGTTGAAGATGCAGTTCGATGCGGACTCAAACCACCAGCGAAATCAGCGTGCCGACGGTGACTGCCGCTGCCGCCCAGCGTCCTGCGGTGAAGTAACTGTTGTCAGACTGGGTCGGTGCCGGGGCGGGGTCGGCTGCCGGGTCGGGCAGGTTAAGCACACCGTAGGTAAAGGATTTGACGGCGGATGGCGCGTTGTCATCCGTGCTGGCTGCATTGCTGTCGCTGCTGGCCTCATCCGCCTTGCCCTTGCTTTGCAGTTTCACGATGGTGGACGGCGAGGCGCTTGCCGCCTTGCCATCGCTGTCCAGCGTGTTGCTGTCTTTACCTGCCCTGGCGGCAGTCTTGCCGCTAGTGCTCAGCGTACTGGTGCCGCTGGTGTTCACCGCGTTTGTTTTGCTGATATCCATCACGGTCTCGCTGCATACAAATGATGATCGGATGCTTCATTATCGGCATGCCAGCGCGCAGGCATGAGGCCGCTGGATGTAAAGATCGGGTAAAGAAAGGTTAAGCGTGCCGGTTTGTACTCAGCCCAGCTGCTGCACGGTGTCACCCTCGGCCGGCTGGCAATCATCCGCCATGTCGTCCCAGCCACGGTGAGTGACCAGGGTCTTGCCACGCAGGCATACCTGTATGCGCTCGGTTCCGGCGGCCTGTTGGCGCACAAAACCTTCGATTGCCGAGGGCAGGCTCACCTGATAGCGGTTTGCCGCCAGTTCGCTGTCCGGGTGGTCGCCATTGTGCACCAGCGGCACCACATTGGCCGCCCACACCATGTAGCGGTGTTTCACATCGACGGTATCCGGGCGGTAGCCCTGTTGTTGCAGCCAGTCCTGTGCCTGCTTGCGGCCGTCGCCTGCGCGCGGTAACTGCCCCCAGGCGTGGGCCAGCAGCTCCACCAGCCACTGGTTGCAGTTCTGGTAGCGGGTGGAGAAGGGATAGGCGTTGGCGCTGTAGTCCCCACCCAGCAGTTGCAGCGACAGCTTGTTGTCCAGCGCGGCTGTTACCAGTTGTTCTTCCTGTTTTGCCGGCAGCAGCAGGATGGACAGGTAGACATTGCTGCCTTGCGGCTGGTCGATCAGGAAGCCCGGCAGGCCCTGGTCGTACAAATGCGGACGCTGTTCCTCACAGGCGTAGTACAGCTGGCGTACCGACCAGGGAGAGTTGGCATTGTTGCGCAGGCTGATACCCGCGTGGGACAGGCGGATGTGAAAACGCTCCAGGTCCAGCCCGGAGCGGGAGATGATGGCCGCCTGATGGCCGGAGTCATCCAGCAGCTGGCGTACCTGCTGGCTGAACAGCAGCAGGTCGCTCTTGCGTGCCACGCTTTGCTGTGAGGCCTGTTCGCAGAACATCAAGGAAGACGCCGCCGCAGCATTGGCCAGTGTGGCCGACACGGCAAACAGCCCTGCCATCAGCAGGGCTTGCAGTCGTCGGCCGGTGTGACGGTGCAGCAGGATCAGGACACCACCTTGGGCTGCACTTCGGACTTCCACGCCTGATCCAGCAGCAGGGCAAACGGTTGCTGGTTGTCGGCGCGGGCAAACACCAGGCCATAGGCCTGTTTTTGCGCATGCACGATCTGGCCGGTTTCCACGCCGCTGTGCTTCACATCAGCCTGTGCCACGAACAGATTGAAGGGCTCGGTATTGTTGGCGGCTGCCACCGGCACCAGGGTGAGCTGGGTTTTGCCCGAGTGGTCGGCCTGGGCCACGGCCACCACCTTGTAGTCGCCTTCGGCGATATTGCCGATGGCCTTGGAGGAGTTTTGCAAGGAGGTGGAAATGCTGCCCACCGTAGCGCTGACACTGTCGGATACCGACAGCATGGAGACGGCAGCATTAGCCTGGGTGCATAGCAAGCCCAGCATCAGGCAGCAGGAAGAGGCTAGGGTTTTGTGCAGTGTGATCATGGTATTGGCTATGTCCATCCGGAACGGAGTCTTGCTGAAGAGAAAGCGCACTGCCGCAACGGCCCTGTGCGGGTAAGCAACCTGCCGGAGTGAAGCCGTGGCAAGGTCGGGTTTGCGCCAGCCATGTATTCATGGCCTACAGTTGGTCTGCGTGCGCAGCGGTATTGTTCCGGGCATGGCGGGCCAGCGACAAGCAGATTTACAAAATTTGATGCGTCTGCCAGCTGCCCGCTCCGGGGTGCAGCGCTCTTGTCAGTCAGCAGGCAAGACGGCAAGATCAGGCGATTGTCCCCAGTCGGAGACAGCACATGGCCTGCCGGCCATGGCTGAATACAACGATGCACCCGGAGCGGCCTGCCAGTTCTGACGCTGTTGAATCACCCGGTCACGACAACCCTTCCAGTCGGCCGGTGTCCTTGCATGCCATTGTCACCACAGTGAATGTACTGGCCGAGCAGGGCATTGCCGCGGCCGAAGTACTGGCCGGCAGCGGCATTCCGCCGGAGCGCCTGCTGGAACCGGCAAGGCTGATCAACCACCATCAGGAACTCACCGTCTTTGACACCGCGCGTCGCCTGTCGCAGGACGATGCCCTTGGCCTGCGGCTGGGCCATGCCATGCATACCTCCAACTACGGCATTCTGGGTTACACCATGCTGGTGAGCCCCACCTTGCGGGTGGCACTGGAAACCGCCATCCGCTTTCCCCTGCTGCTGGCCAGCTATTTCACCCTGCGGCTGGAAGAGCGGGGCAAGGATGCCTGCCTGCTGGCCGAAGGCTACCGCTACCGCGAGGATCTGCTCAGCTTCAATGCCGAAATGTGCCTGTCCTCGATGTGGACCATTGCCCGCGACTGCATGGGTGTGCGCTGGTCACCCAGGGCGGTGCACATGTGTTTTGCCCCGCCCGCGCATGCCGGGCTTTATCCGGCCATTTTCGGTCAGGCGGGCAGCTTTGACATGGCGGAAAACGCGCTGCTGTTTCCGGCCAAATGGCTGGATCGGCCCCAGCCGCTGGCTGATGCGGTCAGCTTTCACATGGCGCTGGAGCAATGCCAGCGCCAGCAGCAGCAATGGGCCAGCAGTCACGGCTCGGCACTGGTGGCGCGGGTATTGCGCCTGATGCAGTCCGACCCGGTGCGTTTTGCCCGGCTGGACGAGCTGACCGCCACCTTGCACATGTCCGAGCGCACCCTGCGGCGCAAGCTGTCCGCGCTGGGAACCTCGTTCCAGGCCTTGCTGGATCAGGCGCGGCACCAGCAAGCGCTGCATCTGCTGCAGGAAAGCAGCCTGTCCATCGGCATGATTGCCGAGCGGCTGGGCTTTGCCGAATCCGCCAGTTTCCGCCACGCCTTTGCCCGCTGGACCGGCAAGCGACCCTCCGATTTGCGGCGCTGACGCCGCTGCGCTTTCCTGCCTTTCTACCCCCGCCGACATTGCTGCCGGGCCGTAGGCCTGCGCTGTCTGGAATGGCCTGTCCAAAGCGATAGCTGTTGTCCTAAGCGCGGTGCGCACGCCATTTTTGGCCGTATTTATCCCATAGTTGACCGCTTTGTATCTTTTCGTTGCAGCACTTGTTGGCAGAATGAATAAAAAAAAGACGGACCACTCAATGTCATTGCCAAGGCCAGTTCTCCCTCGCCAGGAAAGTGCCACGCGGCTGCCCGGCCTACAGGCAATGCCATGTCCGATCACACAACACGGAGGAGAAACCATGAGCAAGCCAGGCTTTGCCGCCCGTAAGATGGCGCAGCCCCCGGCCTCGTACCAGCCGCAGTGCCCATCCGGCAGCCTGCACGGGCGAGACCGTTTCCCGATCCGCCACGGCAGTTCCTTCCTGTGCGATGACCCGGCTGCACGGCAGAACCCGTGTGGTCATGCCCGCCCGCCCGGCGTGTAGCGCCAGGCCTTTCCTGATTCTGACAGCAGCCCAACACCATCGCCGCTCGGCGTGGTGCGGGGACGTGTTTTCACTGCATTTGCACCGGAGGACTGCCATGACCGGCAATCGTGTGGCAATTGACGTCGACCATGTCTGCAAGCGTTTTGGCCATGATGAACATGCGGTACTGGCGCTGGATCATATTGCGCTGAGCATCCGCGAGAACGAATTCTTCACCCTGCTGGGCCCGTCCGGCTGTGGCAAGACCACCTTGCTGCGTATGATTGCCGGTTTCGAGGACGTCAGCAGCGGCGACATCCGCCTGTATGGCGAATCGCTGTCCGGCAAGCTGCCCTTCCAGCGCCCGGTAAATACCGTATTCCAGAGCTATGCCTTGTTTCCACACCTGACCGTGGAAGAAAACATCGCTTTCGGCCTGGAAATGCGCGGTGTCAAAGCCGCCGACATCAAGCCCATCGTGGCGGAAAAGCTGGAGCTGGTGAAGCTGTCCGGCTTTGCCCGCCGCTGTCCGCACCAGCTGTCCGGCGGCCAGCAGCAGCGGGTGGCGCTGGCCCGTGCGCTGGCACCGTCGCCCAAGGTATTGCTGCTGGACGAATCCCTGTCCGCACTGGACCTGAAACTGCGCAAGGAAATGCAGGTGGAGCTCA
The DNA here is from genome assembly GCF_016429185.1 of Aquitalea sp. ASV11. Lineage (NCBI taxonomy): Bacteria > Pseudomonadati > Pseudomonadota > Betaproteobacteria > Neisseriales > Chromobacteriaceae > Aquitalea > Aquitalea sp. ASV11. The sequence continues at coordinate 5,848 of NZ_JAELUD010000071.1, read as the reverse complement.
AGCGCCTGCAACGCGAAACCGGCATCACCTTTGTATTTGTCACCCACGATCAGGAAGAAGCACTCACCATGTCCGACCGCATCGCGGTGATGTCGGCGGGCAAGCTGCAACAGGTAGGCAGCCCGGAGGACATTTACGACCGTCCGGCCAACCGCTTCGTGGCGGACTTCATCGGCGAAACCTCCTTCCTGCAAGGCCGGGTGGCTGATGGACTGCTGCACTTTGGCGATGCCGGCAGCCTGCCCGGCACCGTGCTGGACCAAGGCCACGACGGCCATGCCGCCTTGGCGGTGCGCCCCGAGCGCCTGCAATTGTCCACCAGCGGCCACGGCCTGCACGGCGTGGTGTCCGAGGTGGTGTATCGCGGTGTGGATACCGTTTACACCGTGCAACTGGCCGACGGTCAGCCTTGCCGGGTGCGCAATACCAATGACAGCGGAGCAGTGCGGCTGGCGCGGGTGGGCGAGCGCGTGCAGCTGTCGGCGCAGCCCGGTGCCTTCCACCGTTTGCAGGAGGCCGACCATGTCGCTTGATCCGCATCGGCGCTGGCGCCGCCGCCTGCTGCTGGCACCCACCACGCTCACCTTGCTGCTGTTCATGCTGCTGCCCATGCTGTTGATGGCGTGGATGTCGGTGTTGGCCCCCGACACCTATGGCGGCGTGCGCTGGCATGAATGGAGCGTGGATGCCTATGTGCAATTCCTGTACGAGCGCGATCTGGACGACAGCCTCACGCTCAACAGCGATTACCTGCAAATCTTCGGCCGTTCGTTCTTGCTGGCCGGTTTTGCCACGGTGGTGACGCTGCTGATCGGCTTTCCCACCGCGCTGTATATCGCGCTGAAAGAGGAAAAAACCCGCCAGCGGCTGATCCTGCTGATTTCCATCCCGTTCTGGACCAACCTGCTGGTGCGCACCTACGCCTGGATGCTGCTGCTGCGCAATGGCGGGCTGATCGACAGCAGCCTGTCAGCGCTGGGCTTGAGCCAGGGTGCGCTGGATGTGCTGTACACCCCCACGGCGGTGGCCATCGGCTTTGTCTATTCCTTCCTGCCCTTCATGGTGCTGCCTATTTACACCAGTCTGGAAAAAATGGACTGGCGGCTGGTGGAAGCGGCCTTCGACCTTGGTGCCAACCGCTGGCAGGCGCTACGGCGGGTGATTCTGCCGCTGGCCATGCCCGGCATCGTGGCGGGCTGCCTGCTGGTGTTCATTCCGGCCATCGGCTCCTATTACATCCCGGAGCTATTGGGCGGCGGCAAGAGCCTGATGATAGGCAACCTGATCCAGAACCAGTTTGGCACTGCGCGTAACTGGCCGTTCGGTGCTGCCTTGTCCTTCATGTTACTGGCGCTGGTGATGCTGGCGATGTGGGTTTACACCAGGCGCTTCCAGCGCCCTCCGGGAGAATGACATGCAAGCATCCAATACCCTGTGGCGCTTTCGTGGTGTCACCCCCACCGCCATGCTGGCCTTTGTCTATCTCTACCTGCCCATCGTGGTGCTGGTGGTGCTGTCCTTCAACGCCAACCGCATTGCCACGCTGTGGACCGGTTTTTCCTTGGACTGGTATCTGAAGGTGATGGACAACGACAACATCCTGCGGGCCACCAAAAACTCGTTGATCATCGCCTGCGGTGCCACGGTGCTGGCCACCAGCTTTGCCACCATGGCGGCGCTGGCCATGGCGGGCAGGCGCTTTCGCGGCCAGGCCTTCATCAATGCCATGCTGGGCCTGCCGCTGTTGGTGCCGGAAATCGTCACCGCGGTGGCCTCCTTGCTGTTTTTCCTGGCGCTGGGGCTGGACCTGGGGCTGATGACGGTGCTGATTGCCCACACCGTGTTCTGCATTCCCTTTGCCTACCTGCCCATCCGCGCCCGGCTGGAAGGGCTGGACCCACGGCTGGCGGAAGCCGCGGCGGACCTGTACGCCGGGCCGTTTGCCACCTTCCGCCGGGTGACCCTGCCCTTGATCCTGCCCGGTGTGCTGTCCGGCGCCATGCTGGCTTTCATCGTGTCGCTGGACGATTTCGTCATCACCTTTTTTGTGGCCGGTGCCGGTGCCACCACACTGCCGGTATACATCTTCGGCCTGATCCGCATGGGCATCACCCCGGAAGTGAATGCGGTGTCGGCGCTGATGCTGCTGGTGTCCATTGCTTTTGTCGCGCTGTCCTACTGGATGGGCCAGCGCAAGTCCTGAACCGGGTCGGCGGCTGTTCCGCCCCTCATGTTTCGCTTGTTGCACAACATACGAAGGAGAAATGCCATGAAAGTCTGCAAACTGCATTCGCTGGCCCTGGCGGCTGGCCTGCTGGTATCCGCCTCGGCCATGGCCGGGGGCGAGCTGAACCTGTACAACTGGTCCGACTACATCCCGCAGGATTTGCTCAAGCGCTTCGAGAAGGAAACCGGCATCAAGGTGAATCTGGATGTGTTTGATTCCAACGAATCCCTGCTGGCCAAGCTGAAGGCCGGGGCCAAGGGCTACGACGTGGTGGTGCCGTCCGACTACATGGTGAAGATCATGCGCGACGAAGGCCTGCTGGAGAAAATCGACGTCAGCAAGATGCCCAATTTCAAGCTGGTGCAGGCTCCGCTCAACAAGCCGGATTTCGACCCGCAACGCGAATACTCCGCGCCATACATGTGGGGGGTAACCGGCTTTACCTATGACGCCAGCCGCGTGCCGGGCGGCAAGCTGGACAATAGCTGGAAGAGCTTCTTTACCCCGCCGGCCGCGCTCAAGGGCAAGGTGGTGGCGCTCAATGACGTGGCCGAGCTGTACAAGGCCGCCGCCATTTATCTGAAGGTGGACCAGTGCACCGAAGACCCCAAGCAGGCCAAGCGCATCCAGGACCTGCTGGAAGCGCAAAAGCCCATGCTGGCCATGTATAACTCCGACGGCACCATCGAGCGCATGCAGGCGCAGGAAGTCATCATGCACCAGCAATGGAACGGTGCTGCTTACCGCACCCGCCAGAAGCTGAAGTCCGCCGTGTTTGTCTATCCGAAAGAAGGCATCCCGTTCTGGAACGACAATCTGGTCATCCCCAAGGGTGCCAAGAACCGCGATAACGCGCTCAAGTTCATCAACTGGATGATGGAGCCGAAGAATATCGCCGAGGCCTCCAATTTCACCGGCTACAACAACGCCATCAAGGGCAGCTCTGCCTATTTTGTCGCCGACCTCAAGGCCGACCCTGCCATCAACCCCACCGCCGCCATGCGCGCACTGTTTGTGCCCAACAAGAACTGTTCGGCCAAGGCCAATGCCCTGCGCGACCGGGTGTGGACCAAGCTGAAGAAATGACACTTGCCGGCTGAGGCCGGCTTTCCCTTGCAAACACAACACAATGCCGCCGGTTCCCCACCCGCGGCAAGGAGACCTGCATGCTGACGATTTACAGTGACGACCACCACCTGCACCACGGCAATGCCGAGCTGATCGACGGCACCCTCAAACCCTGCTTCGAGATGCCCAGCCGCGCCGACATGGTGTTGCAGCGGGTACGGCAAACCGGGCTGGGCGACATCATTGCTCCCACCGAACACGGGCTGGAGCCGCTGTTGCGCGTGCATGACGCGGGCTATGTGCGTTTTCTGGAGCAGGCCTGGAGCCTGTGGCAGGCCGAAGGCCGCAACCACGACGCCCTGCCGCTGGTATGGCCGGTGCGCGGCCTGCGCACCGACCGCATTCCGCAGGACATCGACGGCCTGATGGGCTATTACTCCTTTGATGCCGGGGTGCCCATCACCGCCGGCACCTGGCAGGCCATCCGTTCCTCGGCCAATGTGGCGCTGACCGGGCTGGATGCCATGCTGGCCACCGGGCACAGCACCTTTGCCCTGTGCCGCCCGCCCGGCCACCATGCTGCGGCGGATTACATGGGCGGCTATTGCTACCTCAACAATGCCGCCATCGCCGCCCAGGCCATGCTGGACCGTGGTGCCAAGCGGGTGGCGATTCTGGATGTGGACTACCACCATGGTAACGGCACGCAGAGCATTTTCTATCAGCGCAGCGATGTGCAGTTTCTGTCCCTGCATGGCGACCCGACGGTGGAATACCCCTTCTTCCTCGGCCATGCCGACGAGACCGGGGAGGGTGCCGGGCTGGGCTTCAATCACAACTACCCGCTGGCCCATGGCACGGACTGGTCGCACTACGGCCCGGCGCTGGCCGATGCCTGCAGCAAGATTGCCGCCTACGCACCGGACGCACTGGTGGTGTCGCTGGGGGTGGATACCTTCGAGCAGGACCCGATCTCCCGATTCAAGCTGAAAAATGCCGACTACCTGCGCATGGGCGAAGCCATTGCCGGACTGGGCCTGCCCACCTTGTTCGTGATGGAAGGCGGCTATGCGGTGGAAGACATCGGGGTGAATGCGGTAAATGTATTGTCCGGCTTTGAAAGTGTGGCAGGCTGACGATGGCGGGGAGGCCTGGCGGCCTCCCCATCACTGGCTTCAGGCATGGGCCGGGGCAAAACTGTCCGCCTGCGCCATGCGCCACATGCGGCCATAAAACTCGGCCTTGATGTCGCTGCCCAGCAGCTCGCCCCGCTGCAAGAACACATGCAGCTGGGAGAACAGGCGGATTTCGGTATCGCTTACCCTGCGTACCAGATGGTGGGCTTCCAGTTGTGAGGGATGAGTGAGGCCGGCGGCGGCCAGCATCTCGGACAGCGCATGCAGGGTGTTGCGGTGGAAGTGATATACGCGCTCGGCCTTGTCCGGCACTACCAGTGCGCGCTGGCGCAGCGGGTCCTGTGTGGCCACGCCGGTGGGGCAGCGGTTGGTGTGGCAGCTCTGGCTCTGGATACAACCCACGGCAAACATGAAGCCGCGGGCGGAATTGGCCCAGTCCGCCCCGATGGCCAGCACGCTGGCAATGTCGAAGGCGCTGATGATCTTGCCGCTGGCGCCCAGCTTGATCTTGTCGCGCAGATTCAGCCCCACCAGGGTGTTGTGGACAAACAGCAGGCCCTCGCGCAGCGGTACGCCAATGTGGTCGGTAAACTCCAGCGGAGCCGCGCCGGTGCCGCCTTCCTTGCCGTCCACCACGATGAAATCCGGCAGGATGCCACTTTCCAGCATGGCCTTGGCAATGGCCATGAATTCCCACGGATGGCCAAGGCAAAACTTGAAGCCCACCGGTTTGCCGCCAGAGAGCTCACGCAGCCGGGCAATAAAGGCCATCATCTCCAGCGGCGTGGAAAACGCGCTGTGGCTGGAGGGTGACACGCAGTCCTGCCCCAGCGGCACGCCACGGGTGGCGGCAATTTCCGGCGTCACCTTGTGCTTGGGCAGAATGCCGCCGTGACCCGGCTTGGCGCCCTGGCTGAGCTTGATTTCAATCATCTTCACCTGCGGGTTTTGCGCCTGCCGGGCAAAGCGTTCCGGGTCGAAACGGCCCTCATCGTCGCGGCAGCCAAAGTAGCCGCTGCCCAGCTCCCATACCAGGTCGCCGCCGTATTCCAGATGATAAGGGCTGATGCTGCCCTCGCCGGTGTCGTGATAGAAGCCGCCCTGTTTGGCTCCTTGATTGAGGGCGCGGATGGCATTGGCGCTGAGCGCACCAAAGCTCATGGCCGAAATATTGAATACCGAGGCCGAGTAGGGCTGCGCACATTGCGGGCCGCCAATCTGCACCCTGAAACCGGCCGGGTCGCTGCGCGGGGCCGGGCGGATGGAGTGACTGATGAATTCGAAGCCGCTGCCATATACATCCAGCAGGGTGCCGAAGGGTTTGTCGGCCTGGGTGTTCTTGGCGCGGGCGTAAACCAGCGAGCGCTGGTCACGCGAGAAGGGCAGCTGCTCGCCATCGGCTTCCAGCAGGTACTGG